>JABSRT010000023.1 GCA_013214945.1 Gammaproteobacteria bacterium | reverse complement strand
TGAAGCAATTGTCGAAGTAGCAACACCTGAAGTTGAATCAATTGTCGAAGTAGCCGCACCTGAAGTTGAAGCAACTGTTGAAGTAGCACCTGTAGCTGCTATCAATAGCCCGCTAAATACTCAGCAACTAACAGGCAGTGCAAGCGCACCAATGACAAAACCAACACCTATCGCTGCTAACGCAACGGTTACTGAGGTAAAAACAATGCCAAGCGAACAACGTTTAGCATTTCACCGTAGTAATAAACCTGCAGGAAGTATTGGAGCTACTAGCAGCGCTAGTGCACAAACTACCCTAGCTAAAGCCGTTAATTAAGGCAAGACTAGCAAACCGGAGCAATATTACTCCGGTTTGCTTATCCGTTTTTTAAATTATTTGTAGCTAAAACACTCTCCAGAATAATTAGACCACTTTAGCTATCACCTACGACCAGCACCTATGACGTGCTGTAATCTCTCCCACTAATCCTTCAGTGGCGCTTTCAATCAGGTCCAATACCATTTCAAAGCCCTTACTGCCGCCGTAATACGGATCTGGTACTTCTAACTCATTACCATTACCATAACTTAATAACAAACCTAACTTAGACTGGTACTGTGGCGGGCATTTAGCCTGAAGCTCTATTAAATTGTCTTTATCCATCGCTAAAATAAAATCAAAAGTCTCGAAATCTTGTGGTGTTATCATGCGCGAACGGATCTTCGATAAGTTGTATCCCCGTGCTAAGCCGGCTTTAACCGATCTAGAATCTGGTCGAGTACCTTTACGATAATTTAAGGTGCCAGCCGAATCAACTTTAACTCTAACGTTGGTTGCCTTTAATCGCTGCTTTAGCACCGCTTCAGCCGTCGGAGAGCGACAGATATTAGCCATGCATACCATGAGTACTGAGCATTGTGGTTTATAATTCTTTGAGAATGAAAACACTGGATCTCCTTTTAATAAATATCTCATCGCACACTAAAGTTAGCTAACAAATATATATTTCGCTATTAAATTGTGAGTTTATATCCATCTTAAGGAAAGTTTACTCAAGATAGATATCGATTGTTAACACTCAATTGTTAATTCAGTCACTGATAAACAGCTATTACAATAACTTTTCTATAAGTAAGATTCATGATTGTGTAGTGGTCAACTAAATTGATAGTTACAAGGGAAAAGAAGCTTGTCGTGCTCACTAGTTAGGAAAACTAGCCAAGTAGGATATTAAAAGAACCCTCTCCATAGAAAATAGACAAAAAAAGGCCTTGCTAGCAAAACTAGCAAGGCCTTAAAAAAATGTAACGCTTATAGCTGGTCAGCATTCTCTTTTAGGTAGTCAGCAACGCCTTGCGGAGAAGCAGTCATCGCTTTATCACCCTGTTTCCAGCCAGCAGGACAAACTTCACCGTGCTCTTCGTGGAATTGAAGTGCATCAACCATACGAAGCATTTCATCAACGTTACGGCCAAGTGGCAAGTCATTTACTACTTGGTGACGAACGTTACCGTTCTCATCAATTAAGAATGAACCACGAAGTGCAACACCAGCTTCTGCATGTTCAACATCATATGCTTTACAGATTTCGTGTTTAACATCAGCAACTAGGGTGTACTTAACAGGGCCAATGCCGCCGTCATTTACTGGAGTGTTACGCCATGCATTGTGAGAGAACTGTGAATCAATAGAAACACCGATCACTACAACATTACGCTTATCAAATTCAGCCATGCGGTGATCAAAAGCAAGAAGCTCTGATGGGCACACGAATGTGAAGTCTAATGGGTAAAAGAAAAGAACTGCTGTTTTCCCTTTAATTGCTTCACTTAGTGTAAATGAATCAACGATTTCGCCGTTACCTAATACTGCTGCTGCTGTAAAGTCTGGTGCAGGACGACCTACTAATACGCTCATAATAATCTCCGTTTGGTGGTACAAAATAATAAATTTTTAATCTTGGCTTGGGTATTTTTCAGCTGTTTCTTTTAACAGTGGTGCTAATTCACCCTGCTGATACATCTCTAAAATAATATCACAGCCGCCCACTAACTCGCCATCAACCCATAATTGTGGGAAAGTTGGCCAGTTAGCAAATTTTGGCAATTCAGTACGGATGTCTGGGTTTAGCAAAATGTCAACATATGCAAACTTTTCACCACAGCTCATCACGGCTTGTGACGCTTGAGATGAAAAACCACAATTAGGTAATTTAGGCGAGCCTTTCATATACAAAATAATTGGATTTTCAGAAATCTGCTGTTTAATTTTGTCGATTGTTTCCATTGTTAATTCCTTAGGCAATCACGGTTTGAGTGGATGACTCATCAAAAGTGCTAGCTATTGTACGCTGTCATTACCTAAGACAAAACCCCTATCTTGCTAGGGATTTAAACCATTGTAAATCAAGCGCAAGACTACATTCATTTTTGACCTAAATCAATTTATTGATGTATTATATGGGGAGAATATAAAAATGTTAGCCTTAACCAAAAGGCAGCTCATAATCAGGAGATTATCCATGTCATTCGAACTACCAGCTTTACCGTACGCAATCGATGCATTAGCGCCGCACATTTCACAAGAAACACTAGAGTTTCATCACGGTAAGCACCACGCAACTTACGTTGCAAAGCTTAATGGTTTAGTTGAAGGTACCGACCTTGCAAATAAGTCACTAGAAGAATTAATTAAGACCTCTCAAGGTGGAGTATTTAATAACGCTGCACAAATTTGGAATCACACGTTTTACTGGAACAGCCTAAGCCCAAATGGCGGCGGCGAGCCAACGGGTGAACTGCTAGCTGCAATTAATGCTTCATTTGGTTCAGTTGAAGAATTTAAAGCTAAATTTAATGACAGCGCAGTAAACAATTTCGGCGCTAGCTGGACTTGGTTAGTTAAAAATTCTGACGGTAGCCTTGCGATTGTTAATACGAGTAACGCTGCAACGCCTTTAACGGATGAGAACCTTACTCCATTAATGACGGTAGACCTTTGGGAACACGCGTATTACATTGATTACCGTAACGTTCGTCCTAACTACCTAGCTGGTTTTTGGGCATTGATCAATTGGAAATTCGCCAGCGAAAACTTCGCTGCATAAGCTGCATTAAACCAGCAACGTTTTCTCCATATTTTAAAAGGGCTCATTTGAGCCCTTTTTTTATGCCAATAAAAACATACGAAAAAATTAGTCTTTTCATTACTTTAAACTAAACTTTTATTTAGTACATAAAATAAATGAAATTAATGTTTCGACCAAAGGTCTAATCGTTAAGATGACAAGTTTAGGGCAGTGGTTAAGTGTGACTTAATTACAAATAACTAGATTTCTTAATGTTTTTTTTATACCTTGGGTTAAGAAAGGATTTTAAACCAGTCATTGCACAAACGGTAATTGTAGAACTGGCTATGGCACATAGAGGGGAATACGATGACAATATTTGACCATTATCAGAATCGCTATGAAACCACCAAGGAAGAAGAGTACAGCCTGCAAGAGTTTTTGCAGCTGTGTAAAGTTGACAGCTCTGTTTATGCTTCAGCAGCAGAACGATTATTACTTGCGATTGGCGAGCCTGAAGTTGTAGATACAGCAACAGATCCAAGACTAAGCCGGATATTTTCAAATCGTCTGGTCAATAGGTACCAACCGTTTAAAGACTTTTACGGGATGGAGGATGCGATAGATCAAATCGTCTCTTATTTAAAACACTCAGCCCAAGGGCTAGAAGAAAAGAAACAAATCCTGTATTTACTCGGGCCAGTCGGTGGCGGCAAATCTTCATTAGCCGAAAAACTAAAAAGTTTAATGCAAAAAAAACCTATTTACCGGATTAAGGGCTCCCCTGTTAATGATCATCCGTTATGCCTCTTTGATCCGCAAGAAGACGGCCACATATTAGCATCTGAATATAATATCCCACATCGTTACCTGCAAACAATTATGTCTCCGTGGGCTGTTAAACGCCTTCACGAATACGGTGGCGATATTAGTCAGTTTCGGGTTGTTAAAACCTATCCCTCTATTTTAGATCAGATAGCAATCGCAAAAACCGAACCTGGTGATGAAAACAATCAAGATATTTCAGCATTAGTTGGTAAAGTCGATATTCGCCAGCTCGAACATTTCGGACAAGACGATGCCGACGCTTATGCCTACTCAGGTTCATTGTGCCGCGCAAACCAAGGTTTAATGGAGTTTGTTGAGATGTTTAAAGCGCCAATAAAGGTGCTGCATCCATTATTAACAGCAACGCAAGAAGGTAATTTCAATGGTACTGAAGGCATCTCTGCCATGCCATTCACTGGGATTATCCTAGCCCACTCAAATGAGTCAGAGTGGCAAACTTTTAGAATGAACAAAAACAATGAAGCCTTTTTAGACCGAGTCTATATAGTGCAAGTACCTTATTGTTTACGGGTTACCGAAGAAATAAAGATCTACGATAAGCTATTAGCTACTTCTGAGCTTTCACAGGCACAATGTGCCCCTGACACCTTAAAAATATTAGCCGAATTTAGTATTTTGTCGCGACTTAATCTGCCCGAAAATTCAAGTATTCATTCTAAAATGCGGGTTTATGATGGTGAAACTCTAAAAGACACCGATCCTAAAGCCAAATCATTGCAGGAATACAAGGATAATGCAGGCATCACTGAGGGTATGAGCGGTTTATCCACTCGTTTTGCGTTTAAGATATTATCTCGGGTATTTAATTTTGATCAAAATGAAGTGGCAGCTAACCCAGTCCATTTGTTCTATGTCTTAGAGCAGCAAATAGAAAGAGAACAGTTTCCTGAAGATGTTGCTGAAAAATATTTAGAGCACCTCAAGGGCTATCTTATCCCTAAGTATGTCGAATTTATCGGCAAAGAAATTCAGACTGCTTACCTCGAGTCTTATTCCGAGTATGGTCAAAACATTTTCGACCGTTATGTAACCTATGCCGATTTTTGGATTCAAGATCAAGAATATCGCGATCCCGAAACAGGTCAATTATTCGATCGCGGTGCATTAAACGACGAATTAGAGAAAATTGAAAAACCTGCTGGCATTAGCAATCCAAAAGATTTCCGCAATGAGATTGTCAATTTCGTATTACGAGCCAAAGCCAATAATTCAGGCAACAATCCACTGTGGACTAGTTACGAAAAACTCAGGACTGTCATAGAGAAAAAAATGTTTTCTAATACCGAAGACTTACTGCCTGTTATTTCCTTTAATAACAAAACCTCTAATGATGACCAGCAAAAACACGCCGACTTTGTTGAGCGCATGATGCTTAAAGGTTATACCCAGAAGCAAGTGCGGTTATTAACCGAATGGTATCTCAGAGTTCGTAAATCTTCATAACCAAGAGCAGGAGGCGATATGGCTAACTTTATCGACCGCAGACTCAATGGTAAAAATAAGAGCTCGGTAAATCGACAACGCTTTATCCGTCGCTACAAAAAACAGATACAGCAATCGGTCAGTGACGCGGCGACAAGTCGTGAAGTCACTGACGTAACGTCAGGTGAAAGTATTAGTATTCCGACCAAAGACTTGGGTGAACCATTTTTCCACCAAGGTCAAGGCGGTATAAAAGAACGCGTATTACCCGGCAATGATCAATATCAGGCTGGCGATCAAATCGCCCGCCCAAAAGGTGGTCAGGGCCAAGGCGGTGGCAGCGGTGAAGCGAGTGATAGCGGCGAAGGCGCAGATGAATTTCAATTTAACATTTCTAAAGATGAATACCTTGATTTGTTATTTGAAGATTTAGAGCTGCCCAATTTACAAAAAAATAAAATAAACGATATTTTAGAACAAAAAAGAGTTCGCAGTGGTTTTTCAACGGTTGGATTACCCAATAACATAAACATCGTCAGGTCATTAAGAAAGTCGTTGGCACGGCGTATTGCGATGACCGGCAGTGAGCGGCGAGAAATTAGGGCGCTCGAGCAACGAATAAGTCATTTACTGGCTTTATCACCACCGCCCACGACTGAAATTGAGCAACTAGAAACAGATATTGAGCAATTGAAGAAACGCCTGCAGCGTGTGCCCTTCATTGATGACTTTGACTTAATGTTCAATAATTATGCCAAAGAGTTCGTTCCTTCATCAAGAGCGGTCATGTTTTGCATTATGGATGTTTCAGGCTCAATGGACCAAGCCACTAAAGATATTGCCAAACGCTTTTATATTTTACTGTATTTGTTCTTGTCTCGGCGCTATAAGACAATTGAAGTTATTTATATCCGCCACCACACTCAAGCTAAAGAAGTTGATGAGCATGAGTTTTTCTATTCACAAGAAACTGGCGGGACGATTGTATCTAGTGCCTTAAAATTAATGCATGAGATACAGCAAAGTCGCTACCCGCAAGACCAATGGAATGTCTATGCCGCCCAAGCATCCGATGGCGATAACTGGGCCGATGATACCCCGTTGTGCCACCAAATTTTAAGTCAAAAAATATTACCGATTGCCCGACATTTTAGTTACATTGAAATAACTAACCGATCCCATCAATCGCTATGGCAACAGTATCAACGATTAGCTGATACTTACCCGCAGTTTGCTATAAAACACATTACGCAAATCAGCGACATTTACCCGATATTCAGGGAATTGTTCCAAAAACAGCTCGTATAAGGAAGGAACTATGAATTCAAAAAAACTGCTTGATGATAGCCCGGACTGGACGTTTGAAAAATTGGAACTTTATCATCAGGCAATCAAAGAGGTAGCTGCGCAGTATCGCCTCGATACCTACCCTAATCAAATAGAGGTTATTACCTCAGAACAAATGATGGACGCCTATTCCAGTGTTGGCATGCCAATAGGCTATGCTCATTGGAGCTATGGTAAAAAATTTATTCAAACCCAGCAAAGTTACCAACGTGGTGAAATGGGCCTCGCCTATGAAATCGTCATTAATTCTAATCCGTGCATTGCTTATTTAATGGAAGAGAACACCATGACAATGCAAGCCTTAGTTATAGCTCACGCTTGTTACGGTCATAATTCATTCTTTAAAAATAATTACTTATTTACGACCTGGACCGATGCAGACTCAATCATCGATTATTTGCTCTTTGCTAAAAATTTCATCAGTGATTGCGAAGAAAAGTACGGAATTGATGAAGTAGAAGATTTATTAGATTCATGTCATGCATTGATGAACTTGGGCGTAGACCGTTATAAACGTCCGAGTAAAATATCCATGCACGAAGAGCATCAACGCCAAAAAGTCCGCGAAGATTATCTGCAAAGTCAGGTCAATGATTTATGGCGTACGATCCCTAAAAAAGACAGTGATAACCAACTAATAAAGGATCGATTCCCCAGCGAACCTCAAGAAAACATCCTCTATTTTATCGAAAAAAATGCACCATTATTACAATCGTGGCAACGTGAAATTATCAGAATTGTCCGAAAAATATCACAGTATTTTTATCCTCAAAAACAAACTCAGGTGATGAATGAAGGCTGGGCGACCTTTTGGCACTACACAATTTTAAATACCCTTTATGACCAAGGCCAAGTCAGCGATAAGTTCATGCTAGAGTTTTTACATCAACATACCAATGTTGTCTATCAGCCACCCTACAACAGTGACTACTACTCGGGCATTAATCCCTACGCTTTAGGTTTTTCAATGTTTTGCGATATCAAAAGAATTTGCGAAGATCCGACCGAGGAAGATAAACACTGGTTTCCAGACATTGCGGGCAGTAATTGGGTGGATACCCTGCATTTTGCCTGTAAGAACTTTAAAGACGAAAGTTTTATCAGCCAATTTCTATCACCACACCTGATGCGTGAAATGAAATTATTTAGTATCACCGACAACAGTCAGCTCAATCATATTGATATAACGGCTATCCATAATGAACAAGGCTATCAAAAGGTAAGAGAGGCTTTATCTAAACAATACAATTTAGCCAATATTGAACCGAACATCCAAGTCTATGATGTACAGGTTGATGGAGACCGCTCGTTGACTATTAGATATTATCCCCAGCAACAAGTTCCACTGGCTAAATCAGCAGAACAAGTACTTAAACATTTGCACCGTTTGTGGGGGTTCGAAGTTAAATTACAACAGAAACAAGAAGATGGCAGCATTGATTTACTTAAATGCTGCCCGGCCAAAAAGCCTGAGGCTACCTTATAGAATCAACAATATCGGTCGGCAAGCGGTCGCGCAATGCCGCCCATATCTTACCTGTTTTCAAGCCATATCGACGAACGCAGCTAATCACTTGCTCAAAATTTCCTTGTTGAGCTAAATGAGCGAGTTCTCGATAATGTTCATCGGCTAAGCGACGGGCTTCTTCCGATTCGAAATACAATTTACCAACTCGACCATATAAATCTTTGAAGCCATTTAAGATTAAGACATAAATTGAGTTATTTGAGGCAAATGCTAATTGATGATGCATCCGGTAATCGAAATCAGAATAAGCAATGGCAGTATCTTCTAATTGATTAAAATTATTGATGATTTCTGCTGATTTATCTGGGTTATGCTTAAATGCAGCCCGGACGTAAATTACTGACACATTAGTTCTAGCCGATAACAGCTGATCGATTAATTCAGGAATACCACTTTGATCTAAGCGTGCCATCGTAACGAGCACATTTAAACCTGCAGTTTCCCAAAAATTATTGACCTTGGTTGGCTTGCCATGTTTGATAGTCAACCAGCCATCACGCGATAGACGCTGTAAAACTTCCCTTAACGTCGTGCGAGTAACACCGATAAGTTCGGACAGTTCACGTTCGGCGGGTAAAAATGACCCCGCAGGAAAACGGCCGGTCCAAATAGAGTCAACCAAATACTCCTCTGCAAACCCAGCTGGGCTTTGCGCCTTATAAATCATCGTTACGCTCAAGTAAAGTCATTAAAATCCAAAGAATGATACCAGAGCTACCATAAATTGATACCACTTTATGATTTAACGTATTTATGCCCATTTTTTACGCTATTAACCGCTTTATCACCTCAATTTTGATGTAAGTCTAACTTTTAGCTACAAAACCCATTATGATAGCAACGTTCAATTTTTGAATTTAGCACCCAGATGGACACGAGATTAAACAATAACACAACAGTTCTAGTATGATTTTCGTTCAGACCGAGACTTTTTAGCTAGTGTTATTAAGTGTGAGTTATTGTAGAATCCCATATCTTTTAACATACTAATAACAACTTATCGAGCGAGGGTCCAATGCCGTCTATGCCGCTTAGTAAAGCATTTATGTTGAACTTTTTAGGTAATTCACCTAAATGGTACAAACTTGCAATAATCTCATTTCTTATTATTAATCCTATTGTATTCTTTCTTGTTGACCATTTTACCGCTGGCTGGTTACTCGTCATCGAGTTTATATTCACTTTAGCGATGGCGTTAAAATGTTATCCGTTGCAACCCGGTGGTTTACTGGCAATTCAAGCCGTTGCGATCGGTATGACCAGCTCAGATAAAGTATTACACGAAATAGTCGGTAATATCGAAGTAGTGCTCTTGCTGATCTTTATGGTCGCTGGCATTTATTTTATGAAAGAGTTGTTGTTATATGCTTTCACTAAACTAATTACCAACATCAAATCTAAAATAGTCTTATCGTTATCATTTTGTTTTGCTGGAGCGTTTCTATCTGCCTTTCTTGACGCACTAACGGTAATCGCCGTTATTATCAGTGTTATCATCGGTTTTTACTCGGTCTATCACAAAGTAGTTTCAGGCAAGGGACATGGTCATAATCACGATCACACTGATGACGAGACCTTTCATGCTTCGCATCGTGACGATTTAGAGCAGTTTCGTGGTTTCTTACGCAACTTACTAATGCATGCCGGTGTTGGTACTGCATTGGGCGGTGTAATGACCAAAGTAGGTGAGCCACAAAACTTAATCATTGCTGATAAAGCCAGTTGGGAATTTATTGAATTTGCGATAAGAATGTCTCCAGTAACTATCCCGGTGTTCATTTGCGGCATGATCACTTGCGCCGTGATTGAAAAATTTGGCTGGTTTACCTATGGCGTTAAATTACCTGAAAATGTTCGTACAATTTTGGCCGATTATGCTAAAGAACAAGATATAAATAGAACAAGTAAGGACAATGCCAAATTAGTTATTCAGGGGATTTTAGCAGTTTGGTTAATTATCGGATTAGCATTTCATTTGGCTGCGGTAGGTTTAATCGGTTTGTCGGTCATTGTGATGGCCACAGCCTTTAACGGTATTACCGAAGAGCATGCGCTGGGCAAAGCCTTTGAAGAAGCCTTACCCTTCACTGCTTTGTTGGGTGTGTTCTTTGCTATTGTCGCGGTGATTATCGACCAAGGACTTTTTACCCCGGTGGTCAATTGGGTATTAAGCTACGAAGGCACAACGCAATTGGTGATGTTTTATATCGCTAACGGCTTATTATCGATGGTTAGTGACAATGTCTTTGTCGGTACCGTTTATATCGAGCAAATTACCAGTGCCTTGAACAGTGGTCAAATAACTCGTGATCAATTTGACATGTTAGCCGTAGCGATTAATACCGGCACCAATTTACCAAGTGTCGCCACACCGAACGGCCAAGCCGCCTTCCTATTTTTACTGACTTCAGCCCTAGCACCACTGGTTCGATTAAGTTATGGTCGGATGGTCTACATGGCAATTCCATATACTATCGTTTTATCGCTCGTTGGCTTTATCACCATTCAGTCTGGTTTCTTGGAAAATTCGACCCAAAAGCTTTATGATAATGGCTTAATCCAGCACCACAGCACCAAAGCAATACAACAAACAGATGGTAGCTCTCACTAGTCGTAATAATCACCATTACAGCCTTGCTGGTCGGTAAGGCTGTATCAACTAACTTCGATTTAATTAAGATATAACATACCGCGCAGCATCAGTTTTATCTGCCCTTCAATTATGTTGTAAAAGGATCTTCATGTTCAATTATTTAAACTTCATGACGAATAAACGCTGTGCTTGGCTATTATTGTCGAGCGTTGCCATCAGCTTTGAATTAGTTGCGCTGTTTTTTCAGTACGTGATGGCATTAGAGCCCTGTGTGATGTGTATTTATCAACGCACAGCTATGCTAGGCATTGCCGCTGCCGGTCTGATTGGCGCCATTGCACCGTCGCTAGCAGTGTTTCGTTTCAGTGCTTATCTGCTTTGGGGGTATAGTGCGATAAAAGGGTTGTTGATTGCGATTGAACATGTTGAAATTCAAACGACGCCATCGCCATTTTTCACCTGCGATTTTGCGCCTAACTTTCCTCAATGGCTAAAGCTCGATCAGCTCATGCCATTGTTTTTCAGAGCTACTGGCGACTGCGCCGATATATCTTGGACCTTCACTGGTTACAGCATGTCGCAATGGATGATCGTTATCTTTGCCAGTTTTACGCTCGTACTTGCAGTAGTCGTTGTAAACCGCTTGCGCCCTAGCAACAAGTTTATCCCTTAAGGTTTAAATTCGAGCGGCCAAGTTACCACATGATCTTCAAGATCTCCGGCCGCTTGTTCACTAATAATTTTACCACGAATAGACTGGCCAAATCGATGCATTGGCTCAGTAGAACCTACCAGTAAAGGATGCCAACTTGGTAACGGCTTACCCTCATCAAGTAAACGATAGGCACAACTTGCTGGTAACCAGCCAAAGCTTTCACGATTGGCTAAAGTCACTTTAAAACAGTCTGATACTAATTTAAAACGATTTGGATAATCAATACATTGGCATGACTTACTATCTAATTGCGAGCAAGCAACGTTGGTAAAAAATAGTTCATCAGTTTCATCATCAATCACTTTGTTAAGGCAGCATTTGCCACAGCCATCACATAAGGATTCCCACTGCGAATCACTCAATTGGTCCATGGGTGTTGTTTGCCAAAATTTAAGTTCGCTCATAGTACCTCCTGCCGGCGAGAAAGCGGCGAAGCTTATACTAAATATCGAGCAATTACATTATTTATATTCGAAGAATGCGTCTGCTTATAATCGCGATTAAACGGCTATTAATAAGCTAAAATTCATCGATTGCTCACCAGTAACAACGGTGAAGTAAAAGGTTGCTAGCCGTAATCATTACTCAATAGGTGGAAATTTGATTCGATCAGCGAGATAACCGACCGCGCTAGAAAAATACGGTGAATCTTTCCATACAAGTAACGTATTGAAATTATTATAGACTAAATAAATTCGGCCATTAAGGCCGTCTGGAGCCACCAAACTCGCTTTCATGTTGACGCGAGGCAATTTTTCACCATTAAAACGCTTCACTCCTAATTTTTGCCATTGGCTCAAAGTCTTACTTTTAGTAAGCCCAATCTCATTGGCGGTAAAGTTAGCAGGTAGCTTGACTTGACGACCCCAAGTTTGCTGGTTGTCCCAACCATTTTCCGCTAAAAAATGAGCAACCGATGCGAATGCATCGGCATTAGATTGCCAAACATCCGAAAAGCCATCACGATCGAAATCTTGAGCGCTACTTAAATAGTTAAGTACTGAGAAATTTATCATGCCTAACCGCCCGGACCGGTCACTACGAAAATCAACGTGACGACTGACGTCTTTATCTAAAGCAGTAAGGATTAAAAAAACTTGTTGCCGTAATGCTGTATTGTTCGGCTCATTGTAAGCTAAAGAAACTAAAACTGACATCGCCGGATAGCTGCTTAGTTTTTTAGAAAAGCCGGTTTCAATGCCCCATATAGCTAAAATAAAACGAGGTTGAACTTGATATTTTTCTGCTATTTTTTGCAATAACACGCCGTGCTCTTTAAACAACTGGCGGGCTTTTTCAACTTTCCATCGTGGTACTTCAGCTTTTAAATAAGCCTCTAACGATGATTCTAGCGGCTTGGTTCGCTGGCCATGAAATACAGCCCGCTTAAATTGCTTAACTTTGGCTAAAGATTGCTCAACCGTTACGGTTGAAATATTAAGTTCAATTGCTTCTAGCCGCAATTGTTTGACAAATTGAACAAAAGAATCTCGTGACTGACCATGACTAGACATGGAGATAAAACCAATAATAAAAAGGCTAACGTAACGCATCTGTTGTTTCTCGACTCTATTTATGGCTGAGGACTATTATCTTGTTTGAATTCTTTAAGTAAATCGACCACGGGCGGCGGGATTTGTAAATAAAAGCCCTGCTCCTTAATTTGTGCGATTACTTTGTCTTTATTAGCAATCGATAGCTCGCGCTTAGCTAGCGAGAACATCATAACAAATACTGGCCGCCCAAAAGTGCTCATTAGTTGCTTTGGCACGGGAGAAAAATCATCTCTTTTCGCTATATAGAGGAAGGTATCTGCTTTTTTGGTACTTTTATAAACTGAACATATCATAGGGGATTAAAAACCTGTGTTGGTGCCTTGCTACTTGGTATGTGAAAATATAACATGACAGTGGTAAAAAATAATTAAGAATTCATATGTTTTTCGTTTCGGGGTTAATTGTTAATGTCTAATGCAAGTGCTGAGTTAAAAGGCAGCCTTTTTCCACTATCGGTATTACAGCTCGATGATGCTGATTTTACCAAACTGCAAAGCCAGTTAATCAATAAGCTTGCTCAGGCTCCTTCATTTTTTTTTCGTGCCCCTTTGGTCATCAATATCGAAAAAATAACTGAGGATACTTTAGACTTTGCTACACTAAAAAGCGTCGTAGAGCAAAACGATTTTATTTGTGTTGGTATCTGTAATGGTTCCGCAGCTCAAAAGAAGCAGGCTCGCCTTGCTGGTTTAGCTGTACTTAATCAACCTAAACATCAACATACAGGATCTAAGTCGACGATTAAACCGCAAGAAACTGTCGTCGCAGAGCCTGAAAAAGCTATAGTATCAGATCCAATCTTACACCAAACCAAAGTTGTAAGACAAAATGTTCGATCTGGTCAACAAATTTATGCCAAAGATGGTGATTTAGTCATCATTGGTTCGGTCAGTAATGGTGCAGAGGTCATTGCCGACGGTAATATTCATATATATGGTTCATTACGCGGCCGTGCCATCGCCGGCGCATCAGGCAATAAGCAAGCAGCAATTTTTAGTCAATCAATAGAAGCTGAGCTCGTGTCAATAGCGGGAACTTATTGGTTAAGTGAATCATTACAATCATCGACCTGGAAAAAATCAGGCGTAGTCAAATTAGATCAAGAGCAGCTTACCATTGAGCCTCTTATCACCATGTTAAATTAAAGGAATTAACTAGATGTCTCGAGTTATTGTTGTTACCTCAGGAAAAGGTGGGGTTGGTAAAACAACCTCCAGTGCAGCAATCGGCACTGGCCTTGCCTTAAAAGGCTTTAAAACTGTTATTATCGATTTTGATATTGGCTTACGTAACCTTGATTTGATCATGGGTTGTGAGCGCCGAGTTGTGTATGATTTTGTTAATTTAATTAACGGTGAATCGAACCTTACTCAAACATTAATTAAAGACAAACGAGTTAAAGAACTCTTCATTTTGCCGGCATCCCAAACACGCGATAAAGATGCACTAACGAAGGAAGGTGTTGGTAAAGTTATTGAACAATTAAAACAAAAGTTTGACTATATTATTTGTGACTCGCCCGCTGGTATCGAGGCAGGGGCTATGATGGCGCTATATTATGCTGATGAAGCCATAGTAACAACTAACCCTGAAGTATCTTCAGTGCGCGATTCAGACCGAATTTTAGGTATTTTACAAAGTAAATCACAACGTGCGGAGCAAGGCCGAGAGCCAATCAAAGAGCACCTACTTATTACCCGCTATAACCCCACTCGCGTAGATGAAGGCGAAATGTTAGGTGTTGATGATATTGTTGATATTCTGGCGATTAAGTTACTCGGAGTTATTCCTGAGTCACAAGCGGTGTTAAAAGCCTCTAATTCTGGCGAACCAGTCATCCATGATACCAACAGTGATGCAGGCCAAGCCTATACCGACGCTATCTCTCGCTTACTTGGAGAAGAAGTTAATTTTAGATTCTTAACAGCCGAGAAGAAAGGGCTACTAAAACGTTTATTTGGAGGCTAAGATGGCCCTATTAGATTACTTTCGCAGTCCCAAGAACAATACGGCGTCATTAGCTAAAGAAAGATTACAGATTATTGTCGCACACGAGCGTAACGGTCGAGCAAGCCCTGACTATTTACCGATGTTAAAGCAGGACATATTGGCTGTGATCGCAAAGTATGTAAACATATCTGAAGATCAAGTCAGTGTCGAATTCGATAACAGTGACGAACTAGCAGTGCTAGAACTCAATGTCACTTTGCCGGATCCAAGCCGAAAATAACCGGCGCCTCAGCATTAGTTAGTCCATGATAAGCCCATGGACTAACTAAGATTACCGCAACAAAAACGCCAATAGCTTATAACTTGGCCATAGCACCGTCAGTGTTAATCAACAATTGTTGAATCTCTTGACCCACTACCTCGTGCCGCCAGCCACTAAATAGAACCGGCTGAGTTTGGTTATTAAGCTCTTTTTTCCAATAAAAACTCAATACTTCGTGGATAAGTTTCTTCGATGCAATCATCTCTTTAGGTATATCACTCTCAGTAGCCACTTTTTCCACTAATGATTTTATCGCTTTAAATTGTTGCTTGTAACACGGGTAATCTACCAAACGCGTTAATTTTTGCGGTAAAAACTCTTGATTCATACCTGATTCGACTAACTGGAGAATTCTATTTCCGTAGCGTTTCACAACCATCGGGTGTATTTGTTGCAACGCTTTCAACTGCGATAAATGCTGTGGTGTTTCCTTGGCAATAGCTAATAATTCAGCGTCTTTAAGTACAAACCCTAAGGCTAAATCACGCTTGAGCGCCTCTTGATAACGCCATTGCGTCAATTGCTGTAATACAGCGAGTTGCTCAGGTACCAGTTGCCATGCACCACTTATATCTAAATACTTATCTTGAGCATTACTCGTTGATACTTTAATCGAAAGACGGCGACTCTCTTGCTCACAAATGGATGTTTTACCATTGGCCTGCAATTGCTCTATCAATTTGAAATAGACCTGATAAAGATAATAAACATCATTAGCCGCATATTGCAGCTGCGCACTAGACAGTGGTCGTGCTAACCAGTTGGTGCGTGATTCGCCTTTATCAAGTAATATATCAAGTTGATTTTCAATCAACTTTCCATAGCCAAGGCTAGAACCTTGACCCGTGAGTGCAGCGGCTACCTGTGAATCAAAAATAGAAGTAACCGTCAACTGACCATAATTTCTAAAAACTTCGAAATCTTCACTGCCGGCGTGCAGCACTTTTACGATATTAGGATCGGTTAAAATAGCCCAAAAAGGACTAAGGTCAGCTATCGCTAGCGGATCTATTAACGCTAAGGTTTTACCATCATAAGCTTGTAGCAAGCCTAATTTTGCTGAAAATGTACGTTCACGTACAAATTCTGTATCAACCGCAACGACCGAGGCCTCTAAATAGCCCAAGCATAAATCGTTGAGTGCTTGCTGAGTATCTATATAAGTGTATTTAACCAAAAGAAAGTCCAAAAAAAAGCTAGCCATAATGGCTAGCTATATTAACGCAATATCAATAACTGCGCATTAATTGTCAGTAATAAAAAACGATTAACTCGGCTGCTTTAGTTTAGCCAATTCTTGTTCACGTAATTCCCGGCGCAGGATTTTTCCAACATTAGTTTTCGGTAGTTCATCACGAAATTCAACCAACTTAGGCACTTTATACGCAGTAAGGTTCTCTCGACAATGTGCGATCAACTCTTTTTCACTGAGTTTATCGTCTTTTTTGACCACAAAAACTTTAATCATCTCGCCTGATGTACCCTTAGGAATACCAACAACCGCAACTTCAAGGACATGGGGGTGCATTGCACAAACATCTTCCACTTCATTAGGAAAAACATTAAAGCCAGACACGATGATCATGTCTTTTTTACGGTCGACGATTTTAAAGAAACCTTGATCATCCATCACCGCTATATCACCGGTACCAAACCACTCACCGCTCATGACATTAGCCGTTTCTTCGGGACAATTATAATACCCCTGCATCACCTGGGGTCCTCGAACCTGTAATTCGCCAGATTCACCAATAGCGACTTCCTTGCCCTGTTCATCAACAATCCGGCAATCCGTCGAAGAACATGGCAAGCCAATATTGCCACTAAAACTGGTCGCATTATGCGGCGTAATCGTGACCAAAGGGCAACATTCAGTTAAGCCATAACCTTCCAGTAAAAAGGTCTTAGTTACCTGTTGCCATTTTTCGGCGACAGCTCGTTGCACGGCCATGCCGCCACCAAGCGTTAGTTTTAGGTGAGAAAAATCTAATTTAGCAAAGTCGTCATTATTTAATAACGCATTAAACAAGGTATTAACCCCAGTTAAAGCGGTAAACTTTACCCTAGATAATTCTTTGACGAAGCCAGGTATATCACGCGGATTGGTAATCAACAGGTTTTGCGCGCCATATTTCATAAACATTAAGCAGTTAGCTGTTAAAGCAAAAATATGATACAGCGGTAACGCCGTCACTATTATTTCTTTACCTGGGGTGATAATACAACCAAAACCAGCCGATGCTTGCTCAAGATTAGCAACCATATTCCGGTGTGTCAGCATTGCGCCTTTAGAAGCACCAGTGGTACCGCCAGTATATTGAAGGTAAGCGAGATCTTCGCCGGTGATTTCTAGTTTAACATACTCACTAGTGCGGCCTTTGGCCAATGCATCACGCATCGATATCGCTTGAGGCAAGTTATAAGCTGGCACCATCTTTTTGACGTATTTAACAACAAAATTAACCAGTACTCGCTTAAATGGCTTAAGCTGATCGCCCAAGTTTGTCACTAAAACATGTTCGATTGCCGTATCATTAATGACTTTATCAAGGGTATTGGCGAAATTAGATACAACAACAATAGCCTTAGCGCCAGAGTCATTTAGTTGATGCTTTAGCTCTCGCGGGGTATAAAGAGGATTAACATTAACGACGACCAAACCTGCCCGTAACGCCCCAAACATCGCAATTGGATATTGCAATATATTAGGCAACATAATCGCAACGCGATCGCCTTTAACTAACTTCAGGTCATTTTGAAGGTAGGCAGCAAAGTCACGGCTTAACTCGTCTAATTCACCATAAGTAAGTGAATGCCCCATATTTGAAAACGACGGTAAATCCTTGAAATTATTTACACTTTCTTCGAATAAATCAACTAACGATTGATAATGGTCAGGATTGATCGTCGCAGGGACATCTTTGGGATAGCTATTTAGCCAAATTTTTTCCACAATAAATTCCTTATGTTTATTAACCGGTGTTATTATAATTGTTGTTAATATCGGCCGTGGCCGTTAGAACACGTGTTTAATATTCCCACAACCACCTAGTAATTGACAGTATATTTTAGAGTTTTTACACTAAAGTATACTAATTTCAAAATAATACAAACGTTCGTTTTTAATTATCAACAAGTTACAGTAACAGATGTGACGATATCGCCGACCATGTTAGCTGTGGCTGTTCCATATGAACATGATGACCACCAGCTAACTCCACCACCGAAAGATCGTCAATCAAGCCACCACGATATTGCAAACTTGTTTTAACCATTGGTAAACCATTCGAACCTATAATTAATAACGTTTTAGCCTTAATACTAGCCACAACGTCTTGTGCCTGCTCCTCAGTCATCCGCCACGGAGAAATTAATCGTAATCGTATATCACTGCGCCAAGTATAACCACCCGCTATCGGCTCTATCGCACGCATTACTAATACTCTTGCAATCTCAAGACTAAAATCACTGACATGAAAGCGCGCATTAACCGCACTTTGAGCGGTTGGGTGCACCGGTTTTGATTTATTAACTAAATTACGCTGAGCGATTATCGACTTACGAATCGACTCTTGAGTTTTATTAGCGTCCGCGACCATTGGCCCTAACGCTTCTATGACCACCAGTCGATCGACAAGTTCAGGGAAGCTAGCGGCAAAAATAGAACCAACAATGGCGCCCAGTGAATGCCCAACGATATGGACCTTGCCCCAACCTTGCTGCTCAATTAAGCAGTATAAATCGTAAACATAATCAAGCAGTTGATAATTCACACCTGGTGGTCTATGGCTTGAAAATCCATGCCCCGGCCAATCAATGGCGATAAAGTGATACTGTGACACGTGACTCGATAGCGGGATGTAACTTGCGGCATTATCTAACCAACCATGCAACGCGATTATTTTGGTCGCACTTTCATTTCCCCAGCTAACGCCCCCTAAAGTGATATGGGGTAAATCAAATGTTAATGTTTTCATTTATATGTTTTTCTCACTTAACTGCCACATTTTAATCAACAAATAGACGCCCCAACTAAACCAAGAAATTATCCATACAAATTCAGGAATGTAGGTAATGCTTGCCAGTAGTGCCTCATCACCTGTCATATTTGGGATCAGCAAATACAACGGGCTTTTAATCGCATTAAATAATACTGTAACGCCAATCAGTTGACTGATCCAATTTAAAAGCCGTCCGCGCTCGTTTCGTAACATCAAACTAAATAATCCAATGGCCGCGCCCAAAATTACGCCAGTTAACAGATCGCGAACCCATAAAATTAAAATCACACAAAATATAACAATTAATAGTGCTAAGGTCGTCTGAATAATTCGCCGCCGATATCCGGCCTGAAACAATAAAAAGCCCCAAACAGCAGCACCAGCATAACCAGAAAAGGCAATCGCCACGTCTAAACCGCCACGTGATATCACCCTACCAGCACCACTGAGCTCTAATTTAAACTCGATAACCTGCCCCGCGGTTAGCACGGTCATAATCGCATGAGACAACTCATGAAAAATTGTTTCAATCCATTTAAAACCGATGCCGATCACCGGTATGTAAGTTATTACCACGGCAATTACACAATATATGATAAATAAAAGTCGTTGATTCATTAAGGTAGGCCCGATGTAAGTGAACTAATCACAGTGCTAATAGATGATATGTTAAGCGAAGGTATCTATACCGACTAGGCGTTGAATTTCTTCTCGTTTGGGTGCATTAACCACTTGCTGATAACTGGCAATTGCAAAACGATTAGCCCCTGATGGTTGGTCGTATACAGTTTTATTGTCAACCCCAGAACTGGCAGCCTGTTCAAAATCGAAATCTTGCGGCAGCGGCTCGCGAAATAACGGCTCTTGCTTGGGTTTATTCTGGGGTTGCTGATAGGAATTTGACGGGTTAACGGGCGTTTTTGTCACTGAATTAGTGACGTCAGCTTTTATTCCACCAGCGGTAGGTGGTATAGATTCAACTGGATCTACCGCGACCTTAGCATGTTGGGCGGTACTGGTAGAGGGTCTTTGATAGCCACCAATATTGTGGTTAGTAATGTACATAAAAATATATTAACACGTCTATCAACAAATAATAGCCACCATGACCAGACCAGTACCGGCGTTTTCACTCACGACCAGGCAATTTTTTCCACGTTACTGTATCACGTAAATAAACCGGTGCTGCCGCTTCGACATCAATAGCTTGTCCCGCTTGCCACTGCTGCAGGGCTAATGCTGTCATGTATTTGGCGTCCGGGTATAAGATCTGCTCGAGCGGTTCAATTGTCGCTAAGCTCAGTAATTGCGGGTAAGCTTGCCATGCCGTACCAACAGCATAATACTGACTTTTTTCAAATTGCAGCTGTGCTAATTTTTCAGGTGCAATCACCTGCTCGATGCCGACTAACGTCGCAATACCATCGATGTTGTGGAAAACGCCCCAATAAACTTCGCCCATGCGCGCATCAATTGCGGCCATCACGTACTGAGCATTATGCTGCTCAATGGCTTGTTGAGCCATCGCCGCTAAAGTTGAAATAGGGATCACGGGTTTATCACTGCCTAAAGCCAACCCTTGCA
Source organism: Gammaproteobacteria bacterium (assembly GCA_013214945.1). Classification (NCBI taxonomy): domain Bacteria; kingdom Pseudomonadati; phylum Pseudomonadota; class Gammaproteobacteria; species Gammaproteobacteria bacterium. Next base: position 73,635 of record JABSRT010000023.1, on the reverse strand, counting down.
TAATACCGCTGCCAATACGAACTCCGGTGAAGCTGCCAGGCCCGCGGCCCCATGCAATAGCATCCAGAGCGCTGACTTCTAGTTTAGCTTGCTGTAGTAGGCCATCAATCATCGGTAAAATTAACTTAGTGTGGATTCTAGGAGCCACCTCAAACTGACTAGTCACTTTGCCATCAATCAATAAAGCAGCCGAGCATGCTTCGGTTGAGGTATCTATAATTAATATTTTTTCAGACATTTATTCTTCACTGTTAGATAATTGTTCTAGATATGTAATCACTTGCTTTAAGTCTCGCGTGCGTTTCATATCAGGTAAACTTTGTAAAAAGGTGCGACCGTAAGGCCGGGTAACAATCCGGGTATCACATAATAGGAAAACCCCTTGGTCACTGCCATCACGAATAAGCCGGCCAGCCCCCTGTTTTAGTGCAATCACGGCCTGCGGAATTTGAACCGCAGCAAAACCATCTTGACCTTTTTTGGCGCAATCTTGCAAACGCGCTTTCAGTAATGGCTCGTCTGGTGATGCAAACGGCAATTTATCGATAATAACACATCGTAAGGCATTACCTCTAATATCAACCCCTTCCCAAAATGAAGACGTTGCTAATAATAGTGCATTGCCGTCGTGACAAAAATCATGCAACAATTGCTGTTTGCTGTCATCTCCTTGCACTAATAAACGCTGGCTAATTTTACCGCTGAGCGACTTGTGCAATCGGTTTAAGGTCGAATAACTTGTCACCAACACCATAACCCCGCCACCGCTCGCTTCTAACACAGTCATAATCAATTGCACTAACTGGTCGGTATACTGGGGATGATTAGGCTCAGGCAAATAACGCGGCACACAAAAAAGCGATTGCGCTTGATAATCAAACGGACTGTCGAGTGCTAAAGTACTGGCCTGCTCAATGCCTAGCTGAGCTTGATAATGACTAAAATTATTGTCTACTTGCAAGGTCGCCGAAGTAAAAACCCAACTGGCCTGATATTGTGCTGTATGTTGCTTAAATTTATCTGAAATCGACAATGGGCTAATATTAAGTTGTAAATGCTGCCGGCTCGCCTCATACCAAAAACTAAAACCGAGTTTACTGGTCTGCTCAAACAACGCCAAATTAGCCTTTAGTTCAATTAATCGCTCAAAACAACTGTCTAATTGATCATTGCGAGATAATGATATTTTTATCACTTGATAGAGAAAGTCGACATTAATTGTTAGCTGCTCAAAAGCGCTAGTAACGTCCTTACGCTGCATCGCTTGTGCCCAATCACCGCGCTCGCCGTGATGAGAAAAACACAATCGCAACTGATCACTGCAACGCTCAATAATTTGCGCGGCCTTGAGTAGCTGCTTAGTATCTTTGAGGCCGCTGTGATAAACATAACTCACATCTTTAGCCAATTCTTTGAAACTGCGCGTCGAAATAGACTGACCAAAATAACCACATGCAATATCAGGTATCTGATGCGCTTCATCAAATATAATCAAGCCAGCTTGGGGAATTAGTTCACCAAAACCCGTATCTTTTAAGGCCATATCGGCAAAAAACAAATGGTGATTGACCACCAACAAGTCCGCATCCATCGCTAAGCGTCGCGCTCGCAACAAATAACAATCATCATAATAGCTACATTGGCGTCCGGCACAGTTATCAGCAGTCGATGTCACTAAAGGCAAAGCTAATGACGCTTCCGACAAACCGGGCACATCCCCTAAGTCACCAGAGACCGTATGGGCTGACCAACGCTTAATCTGACTCAGGTCGGCTTCAATTTGTGGATGACTGCTGGCGCCTTGGGCCGCGATTTTTTTTTGTCGTTCAATACATAAATAATTACTGCGACCTTTTAACAAGGCCACTTTCAATGGCTTATTTAAAGCTTTGCGTACCAGCGGTAAATCTTTATGAAACAGCTGCTCTTGCAAGGCTTTTGTACCAGTGCTAATAATTGTCTTTTCACCGCTTAAAATAGCACTAACCAAGTAAGAAAACGTTTTGCCGGTGCCAGTTTGGGCCTCAACCACCAATTGTTGCTGTTGCGTTATCGCGGTGCAAATGGCGACAGCCATCTTCGTTTGCGCTTCACGTGGTTGATAGCCGTCAATCGCTTGCGATAATGCGCCATTAACAGCAAAACTTTGTTCAACTTGTTGGATTAATTCACTCATATGGCTACTGATTAGATGACGATGCTAGATAAAGGACAAGAGAGCGATATATTAAGCTAAATCACATTTATACGCTAACGATGCGACCATTTAATTATTAAATAGCCTTGAACACTCGCGTATTTAGTGCGATGTTGGGTTTATCACAAATGAGCTAACTGTGATAATGAGTTATCACAGTATTATCGAAAGTATCGGTTATAAAGAGTCTTATTTATAAAGTCTTATATCGATATTTTTTGGCGGTTAAAAAACATCAAGGATGAGCATGAGAACTAATTTACCGATCACTAATAATGAGCATATGCTAACCGATGATGCGCTGCTTATTTCAACAACCGATTTGCAGGGTAAAATCACCCTTTATAACAAGGATTTTCTTGACTACTCAGGTTTTACTCGCGCCGAGCTTGATGGTGCAGATCATAACTTAGTTCGCCATCCTGATGTACCTTCTGCCGTTTTCGCAGAAATGTGGCACCACCTGAAAACTGACCAGCCTTATATGATCTTGGTGAAAAACCGCCGTAAAAATGGTGACCATTATTGGGTTAACGCCTTTGTAACGGCAATCAAAGAAAATGGCCAAGTAATAGGTTATCAATCAGTACGCACCAAACCGAGCAGAGATGAAGTTGCATTAGCTCAAAAATTATATGCTCGGCTTAATAAAGGAAAATCTCGGGTCAACATTAAAGATATTGACATAAGCACTTCGATGCCTGCGCTTGCCTTGTTAGCCGGTGCCATACCTGCGGTGGCTAATTTCAGCTTAAATTTGAGCAGCACTGTCGCGCTTGGGCTTACCTTAGCCTCAGGAGCTGTTATGGCACTAGTCGCACGAAGCTTACTGTCAAATTATCGCCAATTAGTAAAACAATCAACTCAATATATCAATTCAAAGACCCTCAATGAACTTTATGCTGATGATACTAGCGGTATTGGTCAACTTAAAACCCATTTAAAAATGAGCCAAGGTCAAACTCGAACGATTTTAGAACGGGTTAGACACTCTTCAAAAGATTTAACCAGCTTAAGTATAGATGCGGCGGAAGTCGCGGTGCAAACCAATGATTCGTTAGCCAACCAAGGCCGTGAAATAACCGGGATGCAAAGCGCATTTGAGCAAATGATTGCCAGCGTCTCTGAAGTCGCCGAAAATGTTCAATTAACCGCTGATGAAACATCACTCGTTAGTAAAGAAACAGTGCAATCTCAGTCTTTAATCGAGGATACCATTTCCGATATTAATTTATTAGCCAATGGCTTAGAGAACGTGGTTTCCCGCTTATCGAGCCTTCGTCAAGCCTCCAATGAAATTGGCAGTATTTTAGAGGTCATTACCGGTATCGCCGAACAAACCAACCTGCTGGCGTTAAACGCTGCGATTGAAGCAGCTCGTGCTGGAGAGCAAGGTCGTGGTTTTGCGGTGGTAGCCGATGAAGTCCGCTCATTGGCCACTAAAACTCAAGAGTCAACGGAGCAAATAAAAGCGACCATTGACAAGCTCCAAGCCGAATCAATTGAAGCTGAAAATGTCACTCAAAAATCAATGACTCAAGTCACTAGCTGTGTTGATAACGTGAACAAATCAGGTGTCAGCATCAGTAAAATAAGCCAAGCAATTGAATCAATCAACAAAATGAACACCCAAAACTCTGCTACGGCTGAAGAGCAACGGGTAGTGAGTAACAACGTTCAAGAAATGTTTACTTCCATAGGTGATGAGATTAAAGCGACTGAAACTTTATCTCAAAAGACCGCGCATTCATCGGATGAACTATCCAAGTCGGTTCGTCAAATAATGCAATCATTAGCTACTTAACTCCTAAGCTTAAACACAAAAAAGCCAGCTAGTTAGCTGGCTTTTTTTAGTCCTTTTTTGTCCTGATAGTTATCAGAGCCTAAGGTCGACATCTTCAGGTGCCAAGGCATATTTAAGATCATATAAAATGCCATCAGGCTTAAGGTAACTACGAATTTCTTCAACGCCTAACTCAATAAATTTCTGATGTGAAACCGCTAAAATGACCGCGTCGTACGTATCTACTTTAGGCACTTGAGTTAACACAATGTCGTATTCTTCCAGCGCTTGCTCGGCACAGGCACAAGGGTCATAAACATCTACCATCACATCGTATTCCGCCAACGCCTTGGTAATATCAACCACCTTAGTATTACGTAAATCAGGACAGTTCTCTTTAAAGGTAAGTCCTAAAATTAAAATTTTAGCATCAACCACTTGTAATTTTTTACGGATCATCGCTTTAATTAACCGCGTGACCACATACTTACCCATATTGTCATTGATCCGTCGCCCAGCGAGTATCACTTCGGGTAAATAACCAATTGACTGAGCCTTGTGCGTTAGGTAATAAGGGTCAACGCCAATACAATGCCCCCCGACCAGCCCAGGCCTAAAAGGCAAAAAGTTCCACTTGGTGCCAGCCGCTTTTAAAACTTCTTCCGTATCGATATCTAGCTTATTAAAAATAATGGCTAATTCATTAACTAAAGCAATGTTTAAATCGCGTTGGGTATTTTCAATTACCTTAGCCGCTTCAGCCACTTTGATTGAACTGGCTTTATGGGTGCCAGCGGTAATGACTGTGCTATAAAGATTATCGACGAAATCAGCGATGTCCGGTGTTGAACCCGATGTCACTTTTAAAATGTCACACACCCGATGCTCTTTATCCCCCGGATTAATCCGTTCGGGGCTATAGCCGGCAAAAAAGTCGCGATTAAAGGTTAGGTTAGAATAACGCTCCAATACCGGAATACAGACCTCCTCCGTGGCACCAGGGTAGACAGTCGACTCATAAATGACCACATCGCCTATCGACAATGATTTGGCAATAGTTTCACTGGCTTTTATTAAGGGGGTTAGGTCTGGTTGGTTCGACGAAGTGATTGGTGTTGGCACCGTCACGATATAGACATTGGCTTCGGATAAGTCTTTAGTGTTGCTGCTAAAGATTAACCCACTCGCATCGAACAACTCTTGCTCACTAACTTCCATCGTTTCATCACTACCTGTTCGAAGGTCGTCGATTCGTTGCTGGTTAATATCAAAGCCGATGGTGTGAAAATGATGACTAAATGCGACGGCAAGTGGTAATCCGACATAACCTAACCCTATTATTGCAACCTTGGTTGCTAAGATATCCTTTTCCATATTTATGCGCTCTGTCCGTTATCAAAAGTTTACTCCTGTATAAATTAATAGCAGAAAATATCGGGATTGGCATAATATTTATCCTATTTCACCCTTATAATTTGATTTTGGCTTGTCTCTTATTTACGATTAAATCCCACTCGTCGTATTTTGATAAAATAAGCCAACCTTGGCTGGTTTTTAAGTCCTAACCTTTAATTGTAAATTAGCCCAAGTGCCATAATCTGACGCTTAAGCAAGGCATTAGATATATTTAGCCCACATTGGTGAATTAAATCGCAATTTAATACTAGCAAGCTGCGTCTCAGACGGGTAAAATGTGCCGCTATTTTTATCAGCGGTAATTGAGAGAACAATGGCTAAGAAACTACTTATAAAAACCTGGGGTTGTCAGATGAATGAATACGATTCATCTAAAATTGGCGACTTGCTAGGCACCATGGGATATGAATTAACCGAAGAACCAACCGATGCAGATGTATTACTGCTTAATACGTGTTCTATTCGTGAAAAAGCCCAGGAAAAAGTATTTCACCAACTTGGCCGCTGGAAAAACTTAAAAGATCTCAAGCCTGGTACTATTATCGGTGTCGGCGGTTGTGTTGCCTCACAAGAAGGCGCAGCTATTCGCAAGCGTGCGCCCTTTGTTGATTTAGTCTTTGGCCCACAAACCCTGCATCGCCTGCCAGAAATGATTAAACAACTTAAAGCTGGCAAAGAAGCCGTTGTTGACGTTAGTTTTCCTGAAATTGAAAAATTTGATAACTTACCAGCGCCAAAAGCTGATGGCGTAACCGCCTTTGTCTCGGTGATGGAAGGTTGTAGTAAATATTGTAGCTTCTGTGTGGTTCCATATACCCGCGGCGAAGAAGTATCACGACCACTTGATGATGTATTATTTGAAATAGCTCAATTAGCCGAACAAGGCGTACGTGAAGTTAATTTGCTGGGTCAAAACGTTAACGCCTATCGCGGCGCGACCCATGAAGACGATATCTGTGATTTTGCGACTTTAATTCGCTTAATCGCAGCCATTGATGGCATTGACCGCATTCGTTACACCACCAGCCACCCGGTCGAATTTACCCAAGAATTAATCGACGTTTATGCCGACGTGCCAGAATTAGTTGATCACCTGCATTTACCGGTTCAGTCAGGTGCCGACCGGATCTTAAATCTAATGAAACGTAACCACATGGTCATTGAGTTTAAATCAACGATTAAGCGATTACGTAAAGTACGCCCGAACATCGCCATGAGCTCTGATTTTATCATCGGCTTCCCCGGTGAAAGTGATGAAGATTTTGAGCAAACTATGCAATTGATCAGAGATATCAATTTTGACATGAGCTTTAGCTTTATCTACAGCGCGCGTCCTGGCACACCTGCGGCAGATTTGCCTGATGATGTTACCATGGACACTAAAAAATCACGTTTATACGAACTGCAACAGCAGATTAACGTGCAAGCATTGCAACATGCTCGTGTTATGTTAGGCACTGTACAGCGCATTTTGGTCGAAGGGCCATCTAAGAAAAACCCAATGGAGCTACGAGGCCGGACCGAAAACAACCGTGTGGTTAACTTTGAAGGACCTCATAGCTTGATTGGTGGTTTTGCCGATGTTGAAATTGTTGACGTCTTTGCCAACTCGTTACGTGGTAAGTTTATCCGCGGCGAAAATGAAATGGACCTGCGAATTGAAACATCACCGCAATCAATTTTAGCCAGCCGCCAAGATACCATCGATGAAATTGGCGTTGGTACATTTACCCCGTAACAAACGATAGTTAAGCTGCAAGTTATCTCTGATTAGGATAATACTTTGACCAACAAATTGATTACGCTCAATTGCTATTTAGAACCAGCGACTCAAGCAAGGCTAGCTAACCTATGCGGCCCGTTTGATGACAATTTAAAACATATTGAACGCCGGATGGGCGTTGAAATAAGTTACCGTGGTAACTGTTTTAATGTTGTGGCTAAACCACATCTAGCTAAAATCGTGATCGACATGCTGCGTGAGCTTTATATTGAAACGCAGCCGGTCAAAGGCAATGTAAACGACATTGAGCCAGCAATGGTTCACTTGGCCATCGCGCAATCGAGCATCCTTGCGCAAGACTTGGCTAAAACACTCGGCGGTGAACGCGGTAAAGAAGTTTATATCAAAACCCGCAAAGGTTTGATTAAACCGCGTAACCCCAATCAACAAAACTATGTCGCTAATATCATTAGCCACGACATCTGTTTTGGGGTTGGCCCAGCGGGTACCGGTAAAACATACTTAGCGGTCGCTTGTGCGGTTGATGCGCTGGAGCGTCAAGAAGTACGCCGTATCATATTAACCCGCCCTGCCGTTGAAGCAGGCGAAAAGTTAGGTTTTTTACCCGGCGATTTAAATCAAAAAATTGATCCCTATCTACGACCACTTTACGATGCATTATTTGAAATGCTTGGTTTTGAAAAAGTTGAAAAACTGATCGAGAAGAGTGTTATTGAAGTTGCCCCACTCGCTTACATGCGTGGACGCACCCTCAACGACGCTTTTATTATTTTAGATGAAGCCCAAAATACCACGGTCGAGCAAATGAAAATGTTTTTGACCCGGGTTGGCTTTAACTCTAAAGCGATTATCACCGGTGATATAACCCAAGTAGACTTGCCACGTCATGTCAGAAATGGCCTGCGCCATAGCATTGAAGTCTTAGCCGATATTGATGCAATTAGCTTTAATTTTTTCCAAGCCAGTGATATTGTGCGCCACCCAGTAGTGGCACAAGTCGTGCGAGCTTACGAGCGTTACGATGAGAAAATCAACCGTGAAAAAGCGCAACAACTGATGTCAAATATTTCATCAGTGACAACCAATGAAGAACCCCATGATAACTCTTGATTTACAAATAGCCTGCGACGAGCAAAGCTTACCCAGCCAACAAGATTTCGAACTTTGGCTGCAAGCCGTATTGAGCACAGTAAAACCCGACGCAGAAGTCACGATTCGATTAGTTGAACCGAGCGAAAGCCAAGAGCTAAATCATCAGTATCGCGGTAAAGACCGCCCTACAAATGTCTTATCTTTTGAGTTTGAAGCGCCACCAATGCTGGAACTTGATTTATTAGGCGATTTAATTATTTGCAAACAAATCATTGAAAAAGAAGCGATCGAGCAAGAAAAACCACTGTTAAACCACTGGGCACATATGGTTGTACACGGTACCTTGCATTTGCTAGGCTATGATCATATTGATGATGATCAAGCTATTGAGATGGAATCTTTGGAAAAGGAAATTTTGGCTAACTTAGCCATTGACGATCCTTACCGAGACGATCTAGTATAAATTTACCCCACTAGGAATACGATTTAAAAATGAGCGAAGATAAACCTCCAAGTAGTCAGTCAACTAATAAATCTTGGTTTGAACGGCTAACCCAAATATTTCAAGCCGAACCGCAAACCCAAGCTGAATTGGTTGAATTTATAGAAGACGCTGAAGGACGTGATCTAATCGATCAATATACCAAAGACATGATCCACGGAGTGTTAAATGTCTCAACCAAGCGAGTTAGGGATATAATGATCTCCCGCTCGAAAATGGTGGTATTAGAAAAAAACCAAACGATCAAGCAATCCATTAAAATTATTACCGAATCGGCGCACTCGCGCTTTCCGGTGATCAATGAAGATAAAGATAACGTCGAAGGGATTTTATTGGCTAAAGATTTAGTTCAATATGCTTTCAATCCCGACTGTCAAGATCAGCCATTAAGTGACATCGTTAGACCTTGTGTGATCATTCCCGAAAGTAAAAAGGTGGATGTGTTATTACGCGAGTTTCGTGAAGAACGGTATCATATGGCCGTGGTCGTTGATGAATACGGCGGCGTTTCAGGACTTATCACCATCGAAGATATCCTTGAAGAAATTGTCGGCGAGATTGAAGATGAATTCGCGCAAGAAGACGACGTGCCACAAGAGATCCGTAAAGTCAGCAGCAAGCTATATTCAATTCAGGCCCTGACTTCACTGGAAGACTTCAATCAATACTTTGAAACAAAATTCTCAGCCAATGACATTGATACCGTCGGTGGGTTAGTCACAACCGCGTTTGGTCATTTACCAAAACGTGGCGAAGAAACCTGCATTGAGGGCTATCAATTTAAAGTCATTAACGCTGACTCGCGCCGCTTGGTACAATTGCAAGTAAAAGTACCGCAGCCACAGGTTTAAGCGCCGCGACCATAGATTTAAGTGCCGCGGCAGCTGTAACAGACTAAGCCAGCTGGTAACGCGAAATTTATCACAAGGGAAGTAATCCGACGTTGAACCCTTTATCACTGCTTAAAAACGCCCTAACCGGGCGTTTTTTTATCTTGTTAGTTACCGCCTTTGTTTGCGGCGCCTTAACCCACTTAAGTTTTGCCCCATACGACTACCAATGGTTAGCCCCGCTATCTCTGGCAATATTTTATGCCAGCTTATCATTAAATGACAAACTGTCAGCCAAGTCGTGTTTTTGGCTAGGTTTGAGTTTTGGCAGTGGTTTGTTTAGTTTTGGTCTTCGCTGGGTTCATGTCTCAATCGATAGCTTTGGTGGCCTGCCTTTAATCGTATCACTGGGCTTAATGTTACTGCTATCTCTGTATTTAGCCTTTTTTAGCGCCCTGACCTGCTATTTGTTTTGCCGCCTAAAATCAACCAATGCGCTTAGTAATGCTTTTCTGTTTTCGAGTTTGTGGGTGTTATCTGAAGTCGCCCGCGGCACAGTACTAACCGGGTTCCCATGGTTATGGCTAGGTTACAGCCAAACTGAGGGGATCTTTAGTAATAATGCTGCAACCATTGGCGCCATCGGTTTAACCCTGCTTATTTGCCTCGTCGCAACGTTCACAGCCAGCTTAGTGATAAAGCGTAACTTAGCGGTCACTATCGGTTTGGTTGTAACGCTATTAATCGCAACCGGCCTTAATCAGATCTCGAATATTGATCAAAGTGAAGACAGCATTAGCGTAGCTTTGGTTCAAGGTAATATTGAGCAAAGCGCCAAATGGCAACAAGATCAAATGTGGCCAACTATTATCCGTTACATGGATTTAACCCGAGAAAGTTTTGCGGCCGATATTATTATATGGCCCGAAGCCGCGATGCCTGCCGTTGAAGATTGGGTCAGTGATTATCTCCATTTAATGGATAAAACGGCGAACTTTAATGACAGTGCGATTATTACTGGTTTAATTTCGCGCCAGTCACCAGACGGCGTAGCACTGTCGCAATCGAGTCAATATTATAATTCGTTAGTGACCTTAGGCAATGCTCACAAAAAGGTTCAGCCAAGCGGTGATTATCAGCCGCAACACAGTAACAGATACTATAAACAGCAGTTATTGCCAATCGGTGAGTTTGTGCCATTTGAAGCTTTACTGCGCCCTTTGGCACCATTATTTAATCTACCAATGTCGTCGTTTCATCGTGGTAGTAGTGCCCAACCAAACCTGCAAGCACTCGGTTACCAAATAGCGGCTGCTATTTGCTATGAAATTGCCTTCCCAGAATTGGTTCGAGCCAATATGACACCACAAACTGATTTTATTTTAACCGTCTCAAATGATGCTTGGTTTGGTCGCTCGATTGGACCGCATCAACACATGCAAATCGCCCAAATGCGCGCGATTGAATTGGGCCGCCCTGTGGTACGCGTTACCAACAACGGGATCACTGCAATTGTTAATACCCACGGCACCATCATTGCGCGATTACCCCAATTCGAACAAGGAATTTTACGCAGCGAGGTACCGCTAGTGAGCGGACAAACCTATTTTTACCGCTGGGGCCAGTGGCCAATCATCGCACTTTGCAGCTTGTTATTACTGGGCATAGGTTATCGGCGACTCACCATCGATAAATGATAAGCCGCTGCACTAGCGTATTAAGCCAGCCAATTACAATGGCTGGCGAATAAAGGTATCGTTATTGCAATCGGAACAGGTTGGCAGAATATCTGGGTGATAATAAAATAACTGATGCTGGCACTTTTTACACTCTAATCGGCCTAGCCCGACCATTTCGCCACTTTGGTAAATACCATGATGCTGCAAATCGTCGGCGACTCCCTGCCATTCAACCTGACTGTTATCACTGATTTGCCACAGCCATTGCCAGAGCGTTTCTTGCATCGCGAGCAGTTCTGGAGATTGCGAACTAGCCCCTGACTGATGAGACTTTGCAGCAACAAATGCCGTTAAATCATCACGTAATTGCTGCTCTATCTCATTGAGTTGTTGTTCGCTAATATCACTAGCATAACGATAAGCAACCATGCCCTGCGCAACAAAATCATTAATATCGTGTTGATCAGGTTGTTGTTGCCAACGCTGCTGTAATAGTTGCAGTAACTTGTGGTATCCCTCTTTAAATACAGCTGAATTATTATTGACTGTCACCATAAAGTACCCCTTGAACAATAAATATCATTAACTATAGCAACTAACTATTGTTGCATCATAGTCTCGTGATGTATTCTATGCAGATCAAAAAAGTATTCTTTTTCTAATTTTAAATAATTCCAGGTTTAATTGCATGCAAGAGCAGTATATCCCATCAAGTATAGAGCCCCAAGCACAAAAGTTTTGGGTAGATAATCAAACATTTAAAGCAACAGAGCGCGACGATAAAGAAAAGTTTTATTGTTTGTCGATGTTTCCTTACCCGAGCGGTCGCCTGCACATGGGTCACGTACGTAACTACACCATTGGTGATGTGATCGCGCGTTACCAGAGAATGCAGGGCAAAAACGTGCTGCAACCTATGGGTTGGGATGCTTTTGGTCTGCCTGCTGAAAATGCGGCAATCAACAATAAAACAGCCCCAGCTAAATGGACTTACGAAAACATCGATTACATGAACGATCAATTACGTCGTTTAGGTTTTGGTTATGACTGGGATCGTGAATTTGCGACCTGTAAGCCTGATTACTACCGCTGGGAACAATGGTTCTTTACTGAGCTTTTCAAGAAAGACATGGTTTATAAAAAGACTTCAGCCGTTAACTGGTGTCCTCATGATCAAACCGTGTTGGCGAACGAGCAAGTTATCGATGGCTGTTGTTGGCGCTGTGATACCGTGGTTGAGCGTAAAGAAATTCCACAGTGGTTCGTGCGAATTACCCGTTACGCGCAAGAATTATTAGACGATTTAGACGAGTTAGATCAGTGGCCTGAAAAAGTTAAAACGATGCAGCGCAACTGGATTGGTCGCTCTGAAGGGGTTGACTTAACGTTCGACTTAAAAGATCGCACTGATAACCTGTCTGTTTACACCACACGTCCAGATACGTTAATGGGCGTAACCTATGTTGGTATCGCTGCTCAGCACCCACTAGCGCTTGAAGCGGCAAAAACTAACCCTGCGATTGCAGATTTTGTGCAAGAGTGTAAAACGACTAAGGTCGCTGAAGCTGAACTTGCGACGATGGAAAAGAAAGGCATTGCGACCGGTTTCTTTGCTATTCATCCACTCACTGGCCGTGAAGTGCCAATCTGGATTGCTAACTTCGTATTAGCTGATTACGGTTCAGGCGCAGTGATGGCTGTACCGGGTCACGACCAACGTGACTTTGAATTCGCGACTAAGTATGCGCTTGATATTGAAGCGGTAATTTACCCAAGTGACAGCGACGAAAGCCAAGTTGACATCAGTAATGAAGCGTACACTGAAAAAGGTAAGTTATTTAACTCTGGCGAGTTTAATGGCCTAACTTCAGACGAAGCAGTTGATGCTATCGCCAGCGCGTTAGAAAAAATCAGTAAAGGCAACAAAACTGTAAACTACCGCTTACGTGACTGGGGCGTTTCGCGTCAACGTTACTGGGGCACGCCTATTCCAATGCTGCACCTTGAAAATGGCGAAGTTGTACCGGTACCTGAAGATCAACTACCTGTATTACTGCCTGAAGACGTTGTAATGGATGGCATTAACTCGCCAATTAAAGCCGATCTCGAGTGGGCAAAAACCACTTATCAAGGCCAGCCGGCATTACACGAAACGGATACCTTTGATACCTTTATGGAATCGAGCTGGTATTACGCCCGTTATACCTCGCCAGGCAATGACGCGATGTTAGATCCAGCTAAAGCCAACCATTGGCTACCTGTTGATCAATACATTGGCGGCATCGAACACGCAATTTTACATCTATTGTACGCCCGTTTCTTCCACAAATTGTTGCGTGATTCAGGTTTAGTTGACTCAAACGAACCGTTCAAACGTCTGCTAACCCAAGGCATGGTGTTATCTAATGCGTTCTACAAGATAGACGACAAAGGTACTAAAGCTTGGATCTTACTTGACGATGTCAAGACAGAAACAGACGACAAGGGCAAGATCCTGTCGGCAACCCAAATTTCAACCGGTGATAGCATCATGTTCGCGGGTATGAGCAAGATGTCTAAGTCTAAAAACAACGGCATTGATCCACAGGTAATGATTGATAAGTATGGCGCCGATACCGTGCGTTTATTTATCATGTTTGCCGCGCCTGCTGAGCAAACTTTAGAATGGGTCGACTCAGCTGTTGAAGGGGCACATCGCTTCCTAAACCGCGTGTGGCGCTTAGCCTTTAATCATACGGAGCAAGGTGCGACTCCAGCACTAGATACCGCGAAACTAACGGCTAAACAGCAAGATTTACGTCGTACCTTGCATAAAACCATTGCTAAAGTGTCTGATGATATAGGTCGTCGCCAAACCTTTAATACTGCGATTGCTGCGGTAATGGAATTGGTTAACAACCTGTATAAAGCAGATAATAAAGATGAGCAAGATCGCGCGATCATGGGTGAAGCACTTAACGCTATCGTTAAAATGCTTTCTCCTATTGTGCCGCACATCTGTTATCAGTTATGGCAAGAACTTGGCCACAGTGATAGCTTAGACTTCGCGCCATGGCCAATTGTTGACCAAGAGGCTTTAGTTGAACAATCTAAGTTAATTATCGTGCAAGTAAACGGTAAAGTTCGCGCCAAACTTACTGTTGCTGCAGACATTGCTAAAGATGAAGTGGAACAACTAGCACTAAGTAACGAATTGGTGCTGCGCTTTACGGCGGACAAAACCGTGCGTAAAGTCATTTATATCCCGGGCAAACTAGTTAATATCGTTGCTAATTAAGCGATTAAAATTTAACCAGTAAATCTAGGGCTAGCACGGTATTTACTACTGTGCTGGCCTTGTTATTTTTTGAGGTTACTAAGCAATGAAAATAAAGTTATCCCACCTAGTAGTTACATTACTCCTTAGCTTAATTATCCAAGGTTGTGGCTTTAAACTCCAAGGTAATTACCAATTACCCAACAATTTAAAACAATTGAAATTGCAAAGCAGTGATCAATACGGCGAATTAACTCGGTTAGTCACCACTAAATTACGTCGCTATCAAGTCGCATTAATCGATGATCCGTCTCTGCCAATCTTGAAATTATCATCAGATTCATTAACGAGTAGTACGCTTTCGTTATTTTCATCGGGTCAGGTTGCTGAATACGAGCTAACATATAGCGTCAACTATCAATTAATATTGCCACGACAACCACCACAGCAGTTTTCAATTCAGATGCGCCGAGATTATCTGGACGATCCACAATCAGCGCAAGCGAAAAGCCGTGAAATGGCACTCATTAAGACCGAAATGCGGGCTCAAGCCGCCGAACAAATCGTGCGCCAGCTCAGCCGTATCAAACAAGTAAACTAAAGTAATAAATCATGCAAATATACGCCAATCAATTGGCTAACCAACTAAAACAGTTGGTCCCATGTTATCTGGTCTTTGGCGATGAACCGCTCCAAAAAAAAGAAGCGCTCAGTGACATCCGTCAAGCCTGTGACAATGCTGGATTTAGCGAAAGGATCTGCTTAAGTCAACAACCCGGATTTAGCTGGAACGAGTTAACCCAGGCCGGTCAAAATCTATCGCTATTTAGCAGTCGTCAATTAATAGAATTAGAATTAACCACCATAAAACCCGGCCAAGATGGCAGTAAAGCCCTGATCTCTTTTATTGAGAATGCCAGCCCCGATACTATCTTGTTGATTCACGGCCCCAAAGCCGGACAAGATGTTCAAAAAGCTAAATGGTTTAAGCAATTAAGCCAAGCTGGACTGTTCGTCGTCATAAATCAACCGCAAGGTCAAGCATTTAATCACTGGGTTAACCGCAGATTAAGTCATCACCGGTTAAATTTAACCCCTGATGCCCAGGCTCAATTTAGCCGACTGTTCGAAGGTAATTTATTAGCAGCAGATCAAGAATTGGAAAAGCTGTCATTACAACTTGGCCAACAACAAATCGACCTTGCTACCCTAAAGCAACGCACCACTAATCAAGCACGCTATAGTCTGTTTGAGTTGCAAGACGCTTTACTTAACGGCAGCGCTAACAAAGCATTGGCGATTTTAAATCATCTGAAACAGCAAGCCGTCGAGCCACAACTTATTTTTTGGGCCTTTAATAAAGAGTTCGAACTGTTACAGCAATTACACCAGCAGCAACAACAAAAACAGTCGTTAGCTAAAATATATCAGCAAGCACGGATTTGGCAATCACGTCAAAATTTATACCAAAATGCACTGCAGCGACTATCAGCACAGCATTTGTTGAAAATAGCCCAATTATTAGCACAAATAGACCTTGAGATTAAGATTAATTTTAGCCTGCCTTGGCCGTTGTTAACCGAGCTAGTTTTAGTTTATTCTCAAGCCGATACTCGATTGCTGCAACGATGGTAACGCCAGCAGTCGGCATCATGGGTGGTACCTTCGATCCCATTCATTTTGGTCATTTACGCTCAGCACTAGACATTGCTCAAGATTTAAACTTGGCCAATGTCTATCTAATGCCAAATAGCGTGCCGCCCCACAAAAAACAGCCCAGTGCCAACAACGTTCAACGCCTGAAAATGTTGACGCTTGCCACCGCCGATTGTGCCAATATAGAGATAGATACCCGAGAGCTTAATACCGACGGCAAATCATATTCGGTCTTAGCATTGCAAGCACTGCGCCAAGAACTGCCCGATACGCCGCTGTGCTTTTTAATGGGCATGGATTCTTTACTGAGTTTGCCTAAATGGCATCGGTGGCAAGAGTTGCTCTCGTTATGCCATATTGTGGTGAGCCAACGACCAGGCTGGCAACTGCCGCAGACCGGCGAAATAGCCGAATTAGTCGCGAAACATCGCTGTCGCCATAGTGACCAACTTCAGCAACAACTTTGCGGCCGCATTATGATTCACGAAGCTTATCCCTTGGCTATTTCTTCAAGCCAAATAAAACAACTGATAGGGGCTAATAAAAGTCCGCAGTATTTATTGCCTCAGGATGTTATTAGCTACATCAACCAGCAACAATTATACCGCTAAGCCGATAATCGTTAGGTGATACACAGCGACTTAGCCATGCGGTAATAAACCCATTTTAACACTTGCCTGTTACTAGCCAATAACTCGCCTTGCACTTGGCTAGCACTTTCCCCTTGGCATTGGTATGATGCTGCGATAAATCCTCAATATGGACCACCAATACTCATGGCATCACTACAAGAACAATTACTCAAGGCTGGGCTTGCCAACAAGCAAAATGCCAAACAAATTCGCAGTGAAAAGCGTAAAAATAACAAAGCCGTTCGTAAAGGCCAAACTCAAGCATCAAGCGAGCTGCAAGAGTCGCTAGCGGCACAAAAACAACAACAAGCTGAATCTGACTTAGTCTTAAATAAAAGCATTAAAGCTGAGCTTGATAGAAAATCAGAGATTGCCAATGTGAAGCAGATGCTCGAACAGCTACAAATTACTGATTACCAGGGCGAGCTTTCTTTTAATTATGTCCAAGATTCAAAAGTTAAAACGCTCTACGTTAATGAAGTTAATCAAAACGCCTTAACCAAGGGTCGAATTGGTATTTGTCAGTTCGAGACTAAAATTTACATCATTGCTGCGCAAGCCGTGCAAAAGATTCAAAGCGTTGATAGCCAATATGTATTATTGCTTAATGACAACCAACCGGTCACTGTTGATGAAGAAGACCCATACGCTGACTTCCAAATCCCAGATGATTTAATGTGGTAAATACATAAAACTGGTGAATTATTGCATTTAAGCTCTTGTTTGCATGAATATTGTGCAAACAACCAGTTTTAGTGTTGACTTTTCACCATAAGACTTTAATATGCACTGCAAGACGGAGAGGTGGCCGAGTGGCCGAAGGCGCTCCCCTGCTAAGGGAGTATGGGCTTTAAATCCCATCGAGGGTTCGAATCCCTCCTTCTCCGCCATTTGTTTTTTATGATTAGTGCGCATGTAGCTCAGCTGGATAGAGTACCTGGCTACGAACCAGGCGGTCGGAGGTTCGACTCCTTCCATGCGCGCCAATTTTTCTACCCAATCCCCATGGCACTATCTGCTAATCATTTATTATTTCAATTGCTACGATATTTTAGAATTCCAACTAAGTATTCCAACCAAGCATTCAAATTAAGCATTCAAATTAAGCATTCAAATTAAGCATTCAAATTAAGCTTTCTGTAAATCAGCTAAAAATAAAATTACGTTCGCTATTATCTGTTGAGATCCTGAATTTCAAACTGGGCTATTACCGTTAATTTAATCGGTTATAACGACAACACCCCATGCTAAAAACTAATTTAATTGTGCCATAGAATCTGCGACTTCCACTCTGTTGCGACCATTAGATTTCGCTGAGTACAATGCCATGTCTGCTCGTTCTAATACCGTTGTTAATATATCGTTAGGACCCGCGAGTGCCACGCCAAAAGACGCCGTGATCGGTGGGATCTTTTCGTTAGTTTTGCCGTTAACTAAAGGGGCACTAGCAAGTTTACGCCTGATGACTTCAGCGAGTTTCTCTGCTTGTTTGACACTATACGATGGGCATAAAATGGTGAACTCTTCACCACCAAGACGAACTGGAATACAGGGCGATTTACATTCATTAAGTAATAATTTACCGACAAACTTTAAGACCTGATCACCCATATTGTGACCAAAGGTATCATTGAATTTTTTAAAGTGATCAATATCAATCATTATCAGTGCAATATCAATATCAGCACTTTTCATCGACAAATCTTGATACATTGAGCCAAGCACTCGTCGGTTAAACAGACCGGTTAAATGATCGGTTGTCGCCTCAAGTTTACTATTTTCAAGTTCAGATTTTAACGTCGCAATTTCTGATAACGCCAAATCAATCTGGCGTTGAAATTTATCATTGCTTTCACAAATTGCTTGGACAGAAGTTGCCAACTGCTTAATTACCGATGGTTCATCACTTGTCTCAAGTGATGAATTTAGCTCTAGTAGGTTCTTTTTTAATTCGTTTGAATGGGTCCCAGTATCGAGTGTGGTCGCTTCAATACTGTCAGATAATCCACTGGCCAAATTCATTAACGAATCTTGAAACCCTTCAACTTGATCCAGTTTGTCAGTGTCTGATAAGTGTGACAAAAACAATGCTTCACTCACCACCTGGGGACAGGTACCAAAACGTTCAATTGTACTGTCTAGCGCGGTGTTTAAATCTTTTGACACATTAGAAAAATAGCTATACCACAATGCATAATTAAGTGGGTTTGGTACGATTTTATGTTGCACCATTTTTGGTACTGCCAAACGTAAATATTTAGCAGCTAAGTTAGAATCATCTGAAAATTTCATGGTGCCTCTGAAAAATATTCAAAAATAAATAAATAAGAAAATAAAAATTAGTCACTACGCTTCTAATTTTAATTAAAACGTATTGTTCTAAAACGCTCAAGCTATTTATTGTTTTTTTACTAGACCATAGTCGAGTTTTTTGCTGATTAATTTTAGTTTTAACTGCTCACAGGCAAGGGCAATCTGGCTAAGCCTCTGCCGTAACAGGACTTTAGCATACTTTGTTAATTTTATAAGCCAAAAATCTATAGACTAAGGTCTGGATTTAACTCTACTACTGCACTGCTAGATTAGATTACGTAACTCCAAAATAACGAAAAAACAAAAGGAGCAGTATATGAGTTTCGAATCTAAAGAACAGGCAGATAAGTACTGGAAAGAGAACCTTCGCATGATGTTTAAGTTACTCGCGGTTTGGTTTGTGGTCTCTTATGGTTGTGGGATCCTTTTCATCGAAGAGTTAAACACTATTACATTTATGGGCTTTAAGTTGGGCTTTTGGTTTGCTCAACAAGGCGCGATGTATGTCTTTATTGCACTAATCTTCATCTACGTTAAAAAGATGAACGATTTAGACAAAAAATATAACGTAGAAGAATAGGAGTAAACCATGGACGTACAAACTTTAACCTATATTATTGTTGGATTTACCTTCGCCTTATACATTGGCATTGCTATTTGGGCGCGCGCTGGCACAACCAAAGAGTTCTATATTGCGGGTGGTGGGGTTCACCCGGTCATGAACGGCATGGCAACAGCAGCTGACTGGATGTCGGCGGCTTCATTTATTTCACTCGCTGGTATCGTATCATTTACCGGCTCTGACGGTTCCGTTTACTTGCTTGGTTGGACTGGTGGTTATGTCTTACTGGCGCTGTGTATGGTGCCTTACCTTCGTAAGTTCGGGAAGTTTACCGTACCTGACTTTATCGGCGATCGTTACTACTCAAATGCCGCGCGTACTGTTGCGGTATTCTGTGCTATTTTCATCTGCTTTACATACATTGCAGGTCAAATGCGTGGTGTCGGCGTAGTATTCTCACGTTTCTTAGAAGTTGAAATTGAGACCGGCGTCGTTATCGGCATGGCTGTAGTATTCTTTTATGCTGTATTAGGCGGTATGAAAGGCATTACTTATACTCAGGTCGCTCAATATTGTGTTTTAATCTTTGCCTTTATGGTACCAGCAATTTTCATCTCGGTGATGATGACAGGTCAAGCTATTCCTCAGCTTGGTTTTGGTAGCGAAATGGTTGATGGCTCAGGTTACTTGCTTGATAAGCTTGACGGCTTAACTAAAGAGCTTGGATTTGGCGCCTATACTGAGGGTAGAAAGAGCACCCTAGATGTATTTTGTATCACTGGCGCGCTAATGGTTGGTACTGCGGGTTTACCACATGTTATCGTCCGTTTCTTCACCGTACCTAAGGTTAAAGATTCTCGAATCTCAGCAGGCTGGGCACTAGTATTTATTGGTATCATGTATACCACTATTCCTGCGCTGGCTTCATTTGCCCGAGTTAACATGATTGAAACGATCAATGGTCCAGAAATGACGGGTACTGAGTATGCCAAAGCACCAAGCTGGATAAAGAACTGGGAAAGAACTGGCCTTATCGAGTTTAACGATAAGAATGGCGATGGCAAGATGTTCTACTCTGGCGATGAACGTAACGAAATGAAAATTGACCGTGACATCATCGTGTTAGCCAACCCTGAAATTGCTGATTTACCAGCATGGGTAATTGCATTAGTAGCGGCCGGTGGCCTAGCTGCTGCACTGTCTACATCTGCTGGCTTATTACTCGTTATCTCAACTTCGGTATCACACGATTTACTCAAGAAAAACTGGGCACCGGATATTTCAGATAAACAAGAATTAGGCTATGCCCGTATTGCCGCTGCTGTTGGTATTGTGATAGCCGGCTACTTTGGTATTAACCCACCAGGATTCGTCGCCGCCGTTGTTGCTTTTGCCTTTGGCCTAGCAGCTTCATCATTGTTCCCAGCTATCATCATGGGTATTTTCCACAAGAAAATGAACAAAGAAGGTGCGATCGCTGGTATGGTGCTTGGTTTAAGCTTTACCGCAGCATATATTATCTACTTTAAGTTTATTAACCCAGCGGCCAATAATGCTGACAACTGGTTCATGGGTATTTCACCTGAAGGTATCGGTACCATCGGCATGATAGTTAACTTTGTAACAGCTTTTGCTGTCGCTAAAGTAACGGCTGAAACCCCACAGGAGATTCAAGATATGGTTGAGTCAATCCGTTTCCCTAAAGGAGCAGGTGAAGCACTCGATCATTAAACAACTGTAACAATTTATTTAGCCAAGCGGTCGTTGACATATCAACGACCGCTTTTTTATGTCCGTATTTTATTGGTAATTTAAATAGCTAGCACCAATTGTAATGTTACAGATCTGGCTATAATACTAATTCCTTTAATTAAGTGTTCACCAGCACGTGGCATTACCAAGTCATTAGAAATCATTTAAGGCTTCTAAAACCTTGCACTGATACGATGTGTTTTTGTTACAGCAATTGGTCACTTGCGCAAGTTCACGTTCTAATGCTTGTAACTGACGTATTTTTTTCTGAATATCTAACAGGTGACTGGTCGCTATTGCGTGAGCGTCATGGGGAGAGTGTTTAGTACAACCTTGTAAGTGGATCAGTTGACTAATTTCCTCTAAATTAAAACCAAGCGCCCTGCTATGGCGAATGAACTGCAGCCGACTCAGGTGCTCGCCATTATAGCGGCGTTGATTGCCTAACGTTCGAGCAGGCTGGCTTAACAAGCCAATTTGCTCGTAATAACGAATTGTTGGTACCTTGCAATTTGTCAATTTAGCTAACTGACCTATCGAATACACCGCCATAAATTAATCTCCAGTAATAACCAAATAACAGTTGAACCTCTAGTAACTAGAGGTTTTATCATAAACTCAAATAATATTGATTGCCAATTGGCATTTTAATCAGGAGAGAGTTATGGCAGCTTGCTGTGGGCACGAGAAAAATTTTGATGGCATGAGTTCAGCCTACAAACGTATTTTATGGTGGGTCATAGCCATTAATGCGATCATGTTTTTGGTTGAAATTTCGGCCGGGATCGGCGCCCAATCACAGGCATTAAAAGCCGATGCATTAGACTTTTTAGCCGACAGCTTAACGTATGGCTTAAGCTTATGGGTCATCGGTAAATCGCTCACTATCCGCAGCAATGCTGCCATGGCCAAAGGCATCAGCTTACTTGTGATGGCGCTCTGGGTCAGTGGTTCAACGGTTTATCATATCTTTTATACTAACTCCCCCAATGCGCTAACTATGGGCACTGTCGCCATCGCCGCTTGCCTAGCTAACTTGCTTAGTGTCTTTTTATTGCGAAAATATAAAGATGGCGATGCCAATGTTCGTTCAGTATGGCTGTGCAGCCGTAATGATGCCATTGGCAATTTAATTGTGTTGGCTGCAGCTTCTGGGGTTTGGGTAACCGGTTCCGCTTGGTCTGATTTGGCCGTAGCATTTGTTCTTGCCGCCCTGTTTTTGAGCTCTGCGTGGCAAATTCTTAATCAGGCAATGCGCGAACGAAAACATGATGCATTAAGCCATTAGTCTTGTCAGAGCGACCGATATCGGGTGGCATAGTGCATAATTGGACAATTTTGTTGCTTGGCGTGGCAATGTCTATAAATGTCCCTCGAATATCAGATTAAATCGTGTGATAATGCGCGATTTGTCGTACCTTGCCAAAATCGTTGAACATTTATTATTTAACAAGTCGTGTGGGTATCGCTTTACTGAACGAGGAAACAACATGCATAACTTGTATTATAAAGGACGGATCGAAATTAGAGAGAATCACGTCAAGTCTGGTTATAACACCAAACGTGATATCAAACTTGGTACAGAAGAGTCGCCATTAACGTTGGTCGTCGCTAGCGAGCAACGCCAAACTGAAGTTGAAGCCCGACTTACTGAGAATAACTTAGTGGCTAATATCACGATTGATGCCGACAGCCCAGAAAATATCATTGAATTAGACGCGCTATTAAACAAACCTCAAACCACCCGCTTTGAGAAAACACCCCAGCGTAATGATCCATGTAGCTGTGGCAGCGGCAAAAAATATAAAAAGTGCTGTAGTTAACTTAACGAACAACCAATCTAGCAACAGCCTTAAATGAGATTGTTGTTTAGTTTAAATCAAACTAAACAACAATCTAATGTCTGTGCCTACCACGCTAAATTAACGTCGTTTAACCTCAAAGACTTCATCAACACTGGTCAACTTAGTGATGGTTCGGCTTAATATCTCTTGCCCAGCCACCTCAAGCGTTAACTCAATAGTTGCGACCTGAGTTTGCTGATTAGTATGAGTGTTCATGCCTAACAAACTGACTTTTTCATTGGCAATGACTGCGGTAATATCTCGGACTAAGCCATTACGATCATTGGCAAAGATTATCACGTCCAGTGAATAACCCGCCGTTGACTGCCCGCCCCAATTCACCTCAACACTGCGCTCAGGATGACGATGCAATAATTCTTTTAATTGCTCACAATCACTGCGGTGCACCGAAATTCCTTTACCCTGAGAAATAAAACCGTCAATTAAATCCCCTGGGATTGGTTGGCAGCATTTAGCAATATGGGTCAATAAATTACCGACGCCTTCAACCACAACTTCACTTCGATTAGCCGTTTGAGTCGTTGCTTTTTTGAACTGCAAGGGCTCTGGCGCCGGTGCTGGCTGTAATTGTTGTTGCAAGTAGTTAATCAATTGATTAATTTTGATATCACCACAACCAACGGCCGCCACTAAATCATCAAGCTGACTGACATTGTATTTCTTAAGCGCCCGTTGGCAATCACTCAACTTTAAATTTACTCGCGCTAATTCAACGTCTAATAATTCGACGCCTGCTGCATGATTTTTTTCCTTGTCTTGCAACTTAAAAAAGTGCTGAATTTTCGCCCGTGAACGCGCCGAAAAAACATAAGCCAAGCGAGGGTTTAACCAATCTCGTTTCGGGTTAGGCTCTTTGCTGGTTAAAATTTCAACCTGCTCACCCGTTTCTAGCTTGTAAGTAAAGGGAACAATGCGGCCATTGATTTTGGCCCCAATGCAACGATGCCCCACCTGAGAATGGATATAATAGGCAAAATCTAATGGGGTACTGCCATTGGGTAAATCAATTACTTCACCGCTTGGGGTATAAACATAAATTCGGTCGTCAAACACTTGAGAGCGAATATCATCGGCCAAGTTACTGTTGTCTTTAACGTCATCTTGCCACGCCAAAATTTTACGCAACCATTCAATTTTGCCATCAAAACTGCTGGCCTTAGTCGCCCCTACCCCTTCTTTATAACGCCAGTGCGCAGCAACCCCCATCTCGGCATCATTGTGCATTTTCTCGGTACGGATTTGAATTTCGACGGTGCGCCCTTCCGGCCCAACCACAATAGTATGGATTGATTGGTAACCATTGCTCTTAGGGTTAGCCACGTAATCGTCGAATTCACTCGGCACGTGATGCCATAGAGTATGAATAGTGCCTAACGCCGAGTAACAATCATGGAGCTTATCAACCACCACGCGAATCGCCCGCACGTCAAACAACTCATCAAAAGCGAGTCCTTTTTTATCCATCTTTTTCCAGATTGAATAAATATGCTTTGGTCGACCGTAAACTTGCGCCTTAATCGATAATCCGTCTAATTCATTGGACAAATTACTGACAAAGCTCGCGATGTAAGATTCTCTTTCAAGGCGTTTTTGATCAAGTAAACTGGCAACTTTTTTATAGATTTTAGGGTGAAGATAGCGGAAAGAAATATCTTCAAGTTCCCACTTTAGCTGGCCAATGCCGAGCCGATTAGCAAGGGGGGCATAAACATCCGAAATTTCCCGCGCGGCTAATACCCGCACTTCTTCGTCGGCGTTTTTAATATCACGTAAATACGCGACGCGTTCGGCAAGCTTTATCACCACCGCCCGGACGTCGGCGACCATCGCCATTAACATCCGGCGCAGGTTATCGACTTGAACGCCTGATAAATTTCGGCCTTTGCCATGCAGTGTTTTAATCGCAGCCATTTCATAAACATTGGTCACCAACACCTTAACTCGATTATTGGTTAAATTTACGATTTGCTCGTCATCAAGTAGCTTTTGTTCGTGCCAAGGATATAGTAATGACGCCTGTAATGCGTCCAAATCCATGTGCATGGATTGCAAAATTTCGGCCATTTCACGCGATTTATCTAACACTTGTTTCAGCTCTGATGACTCACCAGCCAGCTGAAACAATTTTAAATAAAGCGTCTTAAAAAGCTCAACTTGATTTTTTTCAAGCCCAAATTTTGTTACCCAAACCTCAAGATCAAATACCCCGGCTAGGTGGCCTTCACGAATTGCAACCATTACTATTCCTTGCTATGTCTACTTAACTTTTCGAAACAACGCCATTGATTCTAAATGAGTTGTCTGCGGAAACATATCCATAACACAGATTTTCTCCAATATATATCCATGCTTGATGATGATCAAGCTATCACGTTCTAGTGACGAAGGCTCACAAGAAACATAAACGATAATTTCAGGTTTTAGCTTAGATAATTGCTCAACAATCGCCATCGCACCATCACGCGCCGGATCAAGTAAGATTTTATCAACCTGTTCACCCAATTTTCTGCTGTACCATGCCTGCTCAGCCAGTGGTTCAGACAGGTCACTATGATGAAAAGTGACATTATCTAAGTTAGCAGCCTCGGCATTAACTTTAGCCTGCTCAACCATCGCATTAACACCCTCGACACCAACCACCATTTGCGCTTTGGCCGCAATGCTTAAGCTGAAATTTCCAACCCCGCAAAACAAATCTAACACTTTATCGGTTGGCTTAAGCGCTAACCAATCAACAGCCTGTGCCACCATCTGTTGGTTAACACTGGCATTAACTTGAATAAAGTCTGCCGCATTAAACGCAATGGTATCACCCGCCATCTTATAAGATAACGACTGAGGCACCGCGCCATCAAGGTTGGTTATTTGATTGTCATTATCGGCAATTAAAAACGTCAGTTGGTGGGCTTTGGAAAAATCGGCTAACAACTGCTGATCAGCGAGCTTCAACGTGGTTAATAATCGAATCACCACATAATTACCACTGTCTACTGCAAGAAATTCTAAATGGCCAATTTGATCGGTAATACTTAAAGATTGTACTAACGTCTCTAACGGCTGAAATAACTGGTCAAAAGGCGCAGTTAACACCAAGCACTGCTTAATCTTAATTAAATCGTTACTGCCCTGACGTCTAAAGCCCAACGTTAGCTGACCGCGGACCACATGAACCCCAACTCGTGCGCGGCGGCGATAGTGCCACGCAGGTGACTCAATGGCTGGCGACCATAACGCTTGCGGTGCCACATGTCGCATTCGGTTCTCTAACCCTTGCTGTTTTAGTTTAACCTGATAGCTATCATCGACATATTGAGTCTGGCAACCACCGCACAGTGAAAAATGCTCACAGCTAGGCTCAATACGTTGAGCGGCAGGTTCAAGTACTTCAATCAGCTGTCCGGTGGCATATTTTTTTTGATCACGGGTTATTTGCATCGTGATTTTTTCGCCGGGTAAGGCGCCTGCGACAAAAACAACTTTATTGTCGATATAACCCAAACCCTGAAATTTCTGATCGAGCTTGTCAATCATCAGAGTTTGCTGTTTACCGGTTTTCTTAATTTTTTTCTTTGCTATGTAAAAATTTGCCATATTATTGATACTGCTTAATTAGTTAACATCATTATTCATTACAAACTTTGGTCTATTTGCTATGATATGGATATAGAAACTCAAGCCGATTGAGTCATAAAGTCGACAACGCGGCACGGATTTACTCTAGATAAGGTTATTTTCCCACAAATGAACAGTTCAGCCAATTATAGTCTTCGTTCCTGGGTCTTAATTTTAACATTAGCCCCGAGTATTTTAGTCAGCCTGATGCTCGGCGGCTTTTTTACCTTCAGTTTATTTAACGATCTGGAAACGACGTTAGAGCAACAAGGGGTCAATATCATTCGGCCCCTTGTCATTACGGCTGCGCAAAATCTGAAAAATGACAAACGTGAAGAGTTAAAAGACTTAGTTGATACCATGCACCGAAGTCACTCACCCTTGATTAATTCAATCGCGGTATTTAATGAATATAATCAGCTTTATGTCACCAGTAACTATCATCGAATTATGGCAGGAAAAAGTCTTGGCGTCAGTAAATTACCCACTAAACTGACCATTACCTCAACCGATGATTATGTCGAAATCATTAGCCCAATCACGCTTGAAATCACCAACTCATATGGTAACTTAACCCAAGAAATAACCGTCGGTTACATGATGTTGCAACTTAATAGCCATAATACGCTATTGCAACAACATCGCGTTGCGGTCACTACCTTCATTATTATTTTGTTGGGTATACAGCTTAATTTATTTTTCTCCTTTCGGTTGGTCAACAACGTTACCCGCCCTATTTCAGAAATGGTGCGCGCGGTCGCAAAAATTCGAGAAGGCAAGCTCGATACTCGGTTACAAGGCAGTTTGATTGGCGAGTTAGAAATATTAAAGCGCGGTATTAATGCGATGGCCAGTTCGCTAAAAGAATATCAAGATCAAATGCAACTGAACATTGATACCGCCACCAGTGATTTGCGCGAAACAATGGAGCAAATCGAAATTAAAAATATCGAACTCGATATTGCAAAAAAGAAAGCCTATGAGGCCAATCGCGTTAAATCTGAATTTTTGGCTAACATGTCCCATGAACTGCGGACCCCGCTTAATGGCGTGATCGGCCTCACTCAACAGTTATTAAAAACTCGATTACAGCCCAATCAGATCGATTACTTGCAAACCATCGAAAAATCAGCGCAAGGTTTATTTAATATAATTAAAGATATTCTTGATTTTTCGAAGCTAGAAGCCGGTAAATTTCGACTCGACAGTGTGAGCTTTAACTTGCGTGATGCGGTCGATGATGTGGTCGATATTCTTGCCACCACGGCCCATGAAAAAAATATTGATCTTATCGTTGAGATCAAACCCGACACCATCGACAATTTACTGGGTGATCAACAACGCTTTCAACAAATTTTAACCAATTTAATTGGTAACGCGATTAAATTCACCAAAAAAGGCAAGGTCAGATTAAACGTTAGCGCCAAGCAATTAGCCGGTCATAATTACCAATTGTTTTTTGATGTCATTGACACCGGCATTGGCATTCATCGTGAACAGTTACCGAAATTATTTAATGCCTTTGCCCAAGCAGACAGCAGCATTAGCCGTAACTACGGTGGCAGTGGTTTAGGCTTAGTCATCACCAAACGCTTAATCGAAGAAATGCAGGGTGAAATTTCTTGCGCGAGCGAGCCCGGCATCGGGTCCCAGTTTTCATTTCATATCTCGTTAGAACAAAGTAATTCAAAAACAGCGTTTTATGTTGATGCCACCATCACTAAAAAAGTCCAGTTGTTTTTTGCTGAGCCAGAACAAAGTGAAATTATTAAAAATCAATTGGAACATTGGAAGATTGATGTTGATAGTTTCGATGATTTAGGCGCTTGGCAAGCCGCCTCACACTCAGTTGAGTACGATTGTTCTATTATCAGTTGCCCAGGCCCTTACCAAGATTTAGCCCCGCTAAGGGCGATTGTTGAATCAACCAAGTCAACCAGCCAAGTCATTGTGTTAATTGATAGTAATGATTTGATCCTCCATCAAAATATTATTGCGCTTGGTGCCGACGAATGTCATATCAGCCCGATGAGCTGTAAGCGACTTTATCACAGCATTGAACAGCTTTATGCCATTACGGTCCCGGTGGTTTACACCCAACAGCCGACCAAAATTATTTATCCTAACCAGCGAGCGTTAGTGGTTGACGATAACGAAGCCAACCTTAAGCTCATCAGCACGATGCTCGCGGATAAAGTTGGCAATATCGTGCAAGCTGTTGACGGTGAGGAAGCCGTTGAAGCTTGTCGCCATACCAAATTTGATATTATTTTCATGGACATTCAAATGCCAGTGCTTGATGGTCTGCAAGCGACCGCGATAATCCGCAAGCACGGCATAAATCAGCTGGTCCCTATTATTGCGACCACCGCTCACGCGTTAGACGAAGAGAAACAAGCTTGGTCGAATAAAGGGATGGATGACTTTTTAACCAAACCGTTGCGCGAAGATACTCTAATGAAGTTATTAGAACGCTGGATCAAGTCCAATCAACCAAGCCGCCAATACCACAGTCAGATTTTCGGCGCAGGTAATATCAACCAGCTAGCTCATAACGACAATGAACACATCAATTGGCAAGAGTCGTTAGAACAAGCGATGGGCAAAGAAGATTTAGCGCGAGATATGCTGCAAATGCTGATCGACAGTATCCCGCAAAATATCGTCAACATTGAAGAGGCTATGCGAACGCTCGAAGTCGATAATTTATTAAAAATTATTCATAAACTACATGGCGCATGCTGCTACACTGGCGTTCCACAATTAAAAACTCTTGCTCACTCGATTGAAACCGCATTAAAAAGGCATACTGACATCGGTAACATTGAGCCAGAGTTGTTAGAAATATTAGATGAATTACAGCTAGTTGCCACTGTTGGCACTAACTTACTCAATCAAACAAGTGACAGTATTAATGACTAAACAACCAGGTTTTTTTACCAGAATTAAACAATTAAGTTTCGAGCAAAAGATGACTTTTGCTACTGTGCTGACCGAACGGATGCTGCCAAACTATCAATTATTTAGTCAAGCGACTGAATTTGGCGAGCCCAAAGTACTTAATGTCATTGTTGATATCATTTGGCAAAAAATAGCCAAACAACGGGTAAAGTTTAACATTGAAGTACAGTTAGAAAAGTTGGCTGAACAAATTCCTGAGCAGCGTGACTTTGATTGTTTTGGGGTGATCCCTGCCATTGATACAGCGATGGCTGTTAATACCTTATTAGTGGCACTTGAGCAGCAAATAGATGATGATTTAATTAATATTAGTAAACTATCAAGTTCGACTGTCGCCAGTTATATTACCGCCGTTGAAGGTGACTTAACCGATGAAGATACTTTTGATCATGAAATGATGGTCGAAGAAAAAGCGTTACAGCAATATTTACTTGAAAGAATCGAACAGCAAGGTAATGCTACCACGCCGTTTCTTAAAGAATTAAGAAAAGAGTTTAACGACTTTGGCGTTAGCAATATTGGGATAGAGCGTTAATAAAATAACGTTGCAACGTTGATTCAATTTTGATTTCGTCAAGCATTAACCGCTTGACGAAATCAATGTCTCAATCCACCAAGTCATAATTATCCTCGTTCCATTCTCACCAGCATTCACCATCGACCTCGCGCTTAATTAGCCCCAAATAATCGACAAAAATTATCTTTATCTCAATATTGTGACAACAGCAGTGCGAATGCCTTATAATTTGTGCCAGCTTTTATTAATAAGGAAAAATTTCATGCCAAAGGCAAGTGATATAAAGAAAAATACCGCTATCGAATACAATAATGGCGTTTATGTAGTCCGTGATATTGAACGTTCTGTGCCTCAGGGACGTGCCGGCGGTAGTTTATACCGTATGCGGATGTACGATGTAGTATCTGGCTTAAAAGTCGATGAAACGTTCAAAGACAGCGATATGCTAACCCTAGCCGACTTAGTGCGTCGTGATGTAATGTTGTCGTACCTTGATGGTGACGAGTTTGTCTTTATGGACAACGAAGACTATACGCCGTATAACCTTAATAAAGAAAGCATCGTCGATGAAGTGCTATTTATTGATGAAAATACCGAAGGCGTGCAAGTTGTTTTAGTTGATGGCGCTGCAGTCGGCTTGGTATTACCTTCAAGTGTTGAATTAGTGATCACCGAAACAGATCCTTCAATTAAAGGTGCATCGGCTAGTGCTCGTACTAAGCCAGCCACTTTGTCATCGGGTTTAGTTATTCAAGTACCAGAATACATTTCTACCGGTGAAAAAGTAAAAGTGAATACCACGGATAAGAAGTTTATGGGACGTGCTGAAAAGTAATTTTCGCGCTTTCGATGCCAGCCATTAGTTTGACTGGCATCGATAACCGATTATTGGTGCTTAATTTAGTGAATGAATGAACATCGCTAAAATAAATACCGGACAAACAAACCGTACATACCACGGCCAAATAGCCCAGAACAGACTATGCTGCGCCCCTGAGTTACCTTTCTTAATTTCGGTTAACGCGTTATTACGCTGCCATACCCAGCCGGCATAAACACAAAAGAAAATCCCAAGGATCGGTTGACTATAACGAGTAGTAATAGCAATCACTAGCCCAAATAGTGCTTCAAAGTTAAACACGATGATTAAGCTTAATGAGGTAATTAACGCGCCGATGCTCCAGCTGGCCTTTTTTCGTTCAACACCATGACTCTCAACGACATAAGCAACTGGCACTTCAAGTAAAGAAATCGACGAAGTTAAGGCTGCTAATGACATCAGCGTGAAAAAAGCAAAAGCAACAAAAACACCAATCGTGCCCATCTGATCGAATAAACTAGGTAACACTTTAAAAATTAAGCTGTCACCACCGATTAGTTGACCGTTTTGGTCAAAAATTTCAACCCCATAGTGCTGAGCGACATACATGGCAGGAATAATTAATAATCCAGCCACAAAAGCCAAACCAACATCAATTAAAGTCACCCAGGCACCCACTTGCACAATGTTTTCTCGGCTCGACATATACGAGCCATAAATTAACATGCAACCAACCCCTAAAGATAAGGAGAAAAAGGCTTGGCCCAGTGCACTAACTAACAGCCCACCGTCTAAAATTTGGCTAAAGTCTGGTACTAAATAGACTTCAAGACCTTTTATTGCGCCGGGCAATGTCATCATATATGCAATCAGCAGCAATAAAATGACGACCAATGCCGGCATCAGTCGGGTTGACCAACGTTCAATGCCTTCACGTACGCCACCACAAATAATCATAATAGTCGCGACCATAAAGACCACTGTAAACACGACATTACGGCTCAAACCAAACTGAGTGACCCATTGCGCAGATTCAACTAAGCCTAACGTGCTTAACACTGGCTCAAGCGCCGAAGCGAACATCCAGCCAGCCACAATGGCATAGAAACTTAAAATAACGGCTACCGTGATTAAACCCGCGATGCCAACAAGCTTGCCGCCAAGCTTTAACAGCGGCACTTCGGTTAACATAGGCAAGGCTTCAACGGCATTACGACGCGTTGCACGACCAACAATCAGTTCAGCCATCAGCGCCGGATAAGCAAGGCAAAATGCCAGCACTAAATAAACCAATACAAATGCGGCGCCGCCGTTACTGGCGACCTGTGTTGGAAAACCCCAGATGTTTCCTAAGCCAACAGCTGCACCGGCTGCTGCCATAATAAACCCAAATTTCGAACTAAACTGACCTCTATCCACTACAATTCCTATCTATGTTATTTCCGTCGTTTGACCAACAAGCAAAGCTCGCCCCGTGAAGTGTAAGGCCGCCTATTCGCGACTCACACCTCACGGGGCGCAAGACGCGAGAGTTTAGCATCTTCAAAAAATGGATATAAGCCTTTAGTCGTGACTAAGCGACATTTTAGCGAGGCTGGCTAAATTACCAGCAAGGCAATGGCGACAAAAATGTTGAGAAGTTGTTATGGATATGTTTAAGTGTTGGGTACTATTTTTAAGGAGCAGATCATGGAAGAAACGTTAACGGTTGCAGCCGCAGCTGAATTTTTAGGCATTTCCGAAGCGCGAGTAAAGCGCTTAGCACGTGAAAGCCTGTTGTCCACTGTCGGCGGCGATAGCAATGAGCCATTGTTTAATAGCGAAGATGTAAAACGTTATAAAGAGCTGGCACAACGGATCGGTGGCATTTAAACCAGATAAATATCAAAGCCAACCCCATGAAAAATGCCGTTCAGCTTAACTGAACGGCATTTTTTGATTAAATATTGGTCATTACTAAGATAAACGCATCTGTCAAAATAACAAAAATCAAACCGGTGAACGTAACTATCATCGCACGATAAAGCATTAATCTTAACCACTGATCGTCATTTCTCATACACCAAATTAACTAATCGAAGCTAACCCTCCCATGTATGGACGTAACACGTCTGGCACGCTAATGCTGCCATCGGCTTGTTGGTTATTTTCTAAAATAGCCACTAAAGTTCGGCCAACCGCCAAACCAGATCCGTTTAATGTGTGCAGCAATTCAGGTTTGTTACTGCCCTTACTGCGAAATCTTGCTTGCATGCGACGCGCCTGAAAATCACGGGTATTACTACATGATGATATTTCACGGTAACATTCTTGCGACGGTAACCATACTTCCAAGTCATAAGTTTTAGCGGCTGTGAATCCCATATCGCCGGTACATAACAACATTTTACGGTATGGTAATTCA
Organism: Gammaproteobacteria bacterium; assembly: GCA_013214945.1. Lineage (NCBI taxonomy): Bacteria > Pseudomonadati > Pseudomonadota > Gammaproteobacteria > Gammaproteobacteria bacterium. The sequence goes on along the minus strand of JABSRT010000023.1, from coordinate 40,042 downwards.
AGCAACTGCAATACTTTTTCAGCATTGCCTGTTAATGCTTCTAATGCATCGCTTGAATCTTCCGGCTTAACCATTTGCACTAATTCAACCTTGTCAAACTGATGCTGGCGAATTAGCCCTTTGATATCACGGCCATAAGAGCCGGCTTCACTTCTAAAGCACGGTGTATGAGCAGTAAACTTAATCGGTAATACGCTTTCGTCAACAATCTCGTCACGCATTAAATTGGTTAGCGGCACTTCAGCCGTCGGAATTAACATTAGCCCAGTACCTTCCTCGTTAGCAGGGTTGGTATGGAATAAATCTTCTGAGAATTTAGGTAATTGCCCAGTACCACGTAAGCTATCAGCATTGACTAAGTACGGCACATAAGCTTCGGTATAACCGTGCTCTTGCGTATGAAGATCAAGCATAAACTGAGTCAGTGCTCGGTGCATTCGCGCAATGTTTTGCTTTAGAACCACAAAACGAGAACCCGACAACTTTACCGCCGCCGCAAAATCAATGCCACCAAGTGCTTCACCTAAATCGGCATGATCTTTGACTTCAAAATCAAACTGACGTGGTTGGCCCCAACGTGATACTTCAACATTGTCGTCTTCATCAGCGCCAACAGGCACATCGGCATCTGGCAAGTTAGGAATGCCCATGACAATGGCTTCGATATCGGCCAGTAATGTGCTCAGCTCACTCTTAGCGAGTTCAAGTTTGTCACCTAATTCGCCAACTTGAGCCAGTAATGGTGCAATGTCTTCGCCGCGTGCTTTGGCTTGGCCAATAGATTTAGAGCGACTATTGCGCTCGGCTTGCAACTCTTGGGTCGCGGCTTGCAATGACTTGCGACGCTCTTCTAATTCGGCCAATTGAGCAGTGTCTAATTCAAAACCGCGCGCCTTAAGGCGTTGCGCGGTTTCTTCTAATTCATTTCTAAGATATTTAGCGTCTAACATTTTTATTCCGAATAATAAGTTTATGACAAATATAGTATATAAAGTCTAAGGATACGGGCTTTGTTTAGGCCTAACATTTAGGTTTTAGCAACGAGTGTGATACCAATAAAAGCAGCACCCAGACTCAAACCAACATTTAACATGATATTAAGCATCGCTTTGATCAGGTCGCCTTGCTGGATCAACAGCACACTATCAAGAGAAAATGTTGAAAAGGTCGTTAACGCCCCCAAAAATCCAATGCCTAATGCCATTTTTGCTTCCGGCACTACATGTTCAGCCTCAACGAGGCCAAAAAGTAGCCCCATACATAATGAGCCAACAAAATTGACAATAAGTGTACCAAAAGGAAAGCCTTTACCAAACAGGTTAATTGCTAATTGTGCAAATCCATAGCGGGTCATGGCACCGCACGCACCTCCGATCGCAATCATCAGTAAATTATTCATCGCTTACCTATCGTTATCCTTAATTTATTGTCCGTTAGCGTGTGCCGTTGGTTAATACCTTTTATTGGCACTGGCTTGGTTAAGTTGTTCCAAAAATTTGAGTTTTTCGCTAATTTTAGCTTCCAGACCGCGACTGGTCGGCTGATACAGTCTTAACTCGGCTAATTGTGGCGGTAAATAGCTTTCTCCCGCAGCAAAGGCATTAACTTCGTCATGGGCATAACGATATTCACTGCCATAGCCTAGCTCTTTCATTAAGTTAGTCGGGGCATTACGCAAATGATTGGGTACCTCAAAGTCTTGCTCTTGGGCCACCAGCGCTTTCATTTGACTAAAAGCACTGTACACTGCATTACTTTTGGGAGCACAAGCTAAATAAATCACCGCTTGAGCTAACGCTCGCTCCCCTTCCGCAGGTCCAACTCGATGAAAACAATCCCATGCCGACAAGGCTATTTGCATCGCTTTGGGATCGGCATTGCCGATATCTTCTGATGCAATAGCTAATAATCGTCGTCCAATATACAACGGATCAGCACCGACGGCTAACATCCGGCAAAACCAATAAAGCGCACCATCAGGAGATGAGCCGCGAATTGATTTATGCAAAGCCGAGATCAAGTCGTAATAAAGGTCGCCTTTATTATCAAATTGGCTAACCTTAGCACCGCACACTTGGGTGAGCATTTCGAGGCTAATCTCTTGATGGTTTCCATCAAGCATATCGCTCAGTAATTCAAGGTAGTTCAGCGCCATCCGTGCATCGCCCTGGACGATGTTAGCCAAGGCATTAGCCACTTCTGGCGCCATAACTATCGACTGTTTACCTAAGCCGCGCTCTTTATCAACCAAGGCTTGGGCTATTAAGGCAATAATATCTTGCGGTTCTAATTTATTGAGTAAATAGACTCGCGCCCGCGATAACAAGGCGTTGTTTAACTGAAATGATGGGTTCTCGGTGGTGGCACCAATAAAAATAACCGTGCCATCTTCAATATAGGGTAAAAAAGCGTCTTGCTGGCCTTTGTTAAAGCGATGAACTTCGTCAACAAACAACAAGGTTCGCCGTGATTGTGCACTGGCGACGTCCTTGGCATTTTCGATCGCTTTTCTAATATCTTTGACCCCAGAGGTGACCGCCGATATACGTTCAACATGGGCATCAACGTATGTGGCCACTAACTCTGCCAAGGTAGTTTTACCGGTGCCCGGCGGCCCCCATAAAATCATTGAATGAGCTCGGCCCGCCTCTAACGCCAAGCGCAATGGTTTGGCAGGACCAAGAATATGACCTTGGCCAATATACTGCTCAATAGTCCGCGGACGCATTCGTGCAGCCAGCGGTTCAAAGTTGGGCGAAAAGTCAAAAGTTAATGTCGTCACAGAACGCTACTTAACCTCTCTTTGGTCGTCAAAATCAACGCCGTCAGGTAGCGTAAAATTAAATATGTCATTAGCAAGTCGTGAGCTGGCATTAAAGTCGCTTAAAATAAACTCGCTCGTTTGACCTTGAGTATCTTCAATGGTTAAGCGGCTAATGATATCGTCATTAAAACGAATGATAATGCGCTTAGTTAAGCTATTTGGATCCTTAGGCACAATGGAATAACCCTGTTGGTTAGTGCTAACATCAAATTGTGACCAAGCTTGCTCACTTTGGTTGGCAATTAACCACAACGGCGATTGTTGCACCGTTTTGTTGAGTTCCATTGCTGTGACCTGTTCAACAAAAGCATTATAGATCCACACTGCTTGACCGTCCGAGACAATTAAATTCTGATCTGGTTCATAGGTCTGCCATCGAAATTTATTGGGTTGTTGGACTTGCAACTCTCCCTTGCTTGTTTGGATCTGCTGGCCTTTGACATCAAAGACCTTTTGCTCAAACTGCGCTGAGAACTGCTCGAATCGCTTTAGCTTATGACGTAACGTCAATAACGCACTCGTTGGTGCCGCGGCTGGTTTGGCTGGGGTTTCAAGCGTCGAACCTAATTGTTCAGTCGCTTGCACCATTACCGTGCCACTCATTGCCAGCATAAACACACTTATTAACACTAAATTCTTGTACATCATTATCCTATAAATACTTTGCGCTGATTCAACGTTATCTACCGATTGAATACTATCTACTAATTCAACACTGTGCGCTGATTGCTGAGTTCGTGGTGGTTACATCTTTGGCGCTGGCGGAGCAATTACTTCACGCAGCCCATTATGTCCCGGCGAACTAACAATGCCCGACGCTTCCATTTGTTCAATTAAGCGGGCAGCTCTGTTATAACCAATTTTAAACTTGCGTTGCACACTTGAGATTGATCCTCGTCGCGTTTCGGTAACGAACGCAACAGCCTCATCATAAAATTCATCATTTTCGTCATCGCCATCGGCTGCTTCACCAGGCAATAAAATTGACTCGTTACTATCACCAGACAAGATCGCCTCAATATAGTTCGGTTTTCCGCGTTTTTTCCAGTCAGCAACCACCTTATGTACTTCATGATCGTCGACAAAGGCGCCGTGAACTCGCGTTGGTACTCCTGTGCCTGGCGGCAAATACAACATATCGCCCATGCCAAGCAATTGCTCTGCGCCTTGTTGATCTAAAATAGTTCGTGAATCAATTCTCGACGATACTTGAAATGCAATTCGGGTTGGGATATTGGCTTTAATCAAACCGGTAATAACATCAACCGATGGGCGCTGCGTCGCTAAAATAAGATGAATGCCAGCGGCACGAGCTTTTTGCGCAATTCGGGCAATCAGCTCTTCGACCTTCTTACCGACAATCATGATCATATCGGCAAACTCGTCAACCACCACCACAATGCTCGGCAGGTTTTCAAGCTCTGGTGCTGTTGGGTCCATGCTATCACCTGGCTTCCATAGCGGATCGACCAATGGCGTGCCATCAGCGCGGGCTTGATCAATTTTAGCATTGTAACCTTTCAGATTACGCACCCCGACCGCCGACATCACTTTATAGCGACGTTCCATTTCACCAACACACCAGCGCAAGGCATTTGCTGCTTCTTTCATGTCAGTAACTACTTCGGACAACAGGTGTGGGATCCCCTCATAAACGGAGAGTTCCAGCATCTTCGGATCGATCATAATCATCCGAACTTGTTCAGGGGTCGACTTATAAAGCAATGATACGATCATCGCATTAACCCCAACTGACTTACCTGAACCAGTGGTACCCGCCACTAGCAAATGCGGCATTTTCCCCAAATCAACCACCACCGGCGCACCAGAAATATCTTTGCCTAGCACCATAGTTAACGGCGATGCTGAGTTAGCAAATGCATCACTGCTCAGGTTTTCGCGTAAGTAGACCGTTTCGCGATGTTCATTGGGGATTTCAAGCCCGATAACACTCTTGCCTGGAATAACTTCAACGATCCTCACACTTAACGCTGATAATGAACGTGCTAAATCTTTGGATAAGGCCGATATTTTGCTTACTTTAACCCCTGGCGCCAAGTCGAGTTCAAAGCGCGTGATGACAGGACCAGGATATACATCAACCACATTAGCGATGATATTAAAGTCGAGCAATTTTTCTTCGACCAACCGTGATACTCGATCCAAGTCCTCTTGGGCAATCGGCGCAAATTTCTTTTTTGCATTATCGAGCAAAGTCAATGAGGGTAACAGGCCTACCGCGGCCGGCAGCTCGATAACAGGCTCTGGTGAATCTTCAGCGATAACTTTAGGTTGAATAGCTGAAATAGCGGCGCTCAATTGTTCAGTTGAACTTGGCTGCGCGATATCATCAGTTGCAATATCATCATGTTCAGGGCGTTGATACGGCGAAAGTTCTATTTCAGGGCTATCGTCATCTTGCGGTTCAATAGTTGCACTCACGCCATCAGTACTGGGTATAGCTGCCATTTTATCCGGTTTAATCGCAACAACACTAGTCGTGGCTAGTTGGGGTTCAGGCAAGCCGGTTTTAGCTACCTTGGCGTTAGCAGTAAGGTCAAAACTAGGCTCTGCACTTCTTTGTTTGTTAGTCATTGGGGGTGCTGAAATATCGTCAGACTCGACAGATTCATTACGGTGGTTGTTACGACTAAAACGTTGCGGCAAATCGCCAACCCAGCAACAACCCTTAATAGTATAATAACCAATTGATTCAGCAAGCTGCATCCAGCCAATGCCGGTCAAAAGTGTCAAGCCAGTTGCAATAAAACAAACCAATAGCAAGGTGGTACCAAGAAAATTAAAGTTTGGTAACATCGCTTGTGCCACCATATCTCCGATAATGCCACCGCCAGAGAAACTATAGATATTATCGAAATTAATACTAGCCGTTGCTAAAACCCCAAAAACGGTTAAAAAGAAGCCGACAAAGCGTAGTCCCATCGTAAAATAATCAATCGCACGTAACTTATGGTGGGCTTTAAACAGTACATAACCTAAACCAGCGAGTAAAAATGGACACAGATAAGCCAGATAACCAACACAAAATAGTAAAATATCCGCCAAGTAGGCCCCGGTATGACCCATCCAGTTAGCTGCAGTGCCACTGACTGCGGTTTGAGTCCAACTGGCATCAGCACGATCAAAGCTATAAAGTGCCAACAATAAATATAATGATAACAACGTTGACGTCACGATAGCCGCTTCAAGCAATCTTTGCGCCCCGCTAACTTTTCCGCTCGCTGTTGTTACTGGCTGCATATTATCTACTACTGTCTCTTGCACTGAATTCTCTATGGCCAAAAGTAATCTCTCCCTAACACAATTATTCCACTTAAAAAATTTGACGCTTAACCTATACCCTTGGCAATGCTGGAATAAAACCTGCATTTCATCGATTACGGGTATCTAGCCATAATACCAATTTTAAACGCTTAAGTAGCGCTTGATCAAGTGCTACTTAGGCAAGTTAATTGGCGATCGCAATTTGGGTAGAATATTTAACTTCTTCCATCACCACATAGGTTCGAGAATCTTTAATATCGGGCAATTGCAGTAACGTTTGATTAAGCACCTTACGATAAGTTGACATATCAGCCACTCGTGTTTTTAGTAAGTAGTCGAAATCGCCAGACACTAAATGGCACTCTAAAATATCATCTAATTGATTAACGGCTTCATTAAACCGGTCAAACACATCAGCACTACTGCGGTTGAGTCTAATTTCAACATAAACTAATAGTGAAGCATTAAGCTGTTCGGGATCGAGCAAGGCGGTATAGGATTTAATCACCCGCTGTTTTTCCAGCCGTTTTACTCGCTCTAAGCAAGGGGTTGGACTTAAGCCAACCCGTTTAGCTAATTCGACATTAGAGATTCTGCCGTTGATTTGTAATTGGATTAATATGTTGCGATCAATGCGATCTAGTACTATTGACTGGCTCATTGGTATTACCATTGGTGCATTATCTTAGATAGCTTCAAATGTTAGCATTTTATGCTGATATTGTCGAAATTACAGATGATATCCCCTGAAAAAAGCTTCTATACTAGATTTACTTTTTACACATCCAAATTAACAAAAGGTAGTCATTATGCTTATCGGTGTACCTAAAGAAATTAAAAATCATGAATATCGTGTCGGTATGGTTCCAGCAAGTGTGCGCGAACTAGTTCAACATGGCCACGATGTTATTGTCCAGACCCAAGCCGGTGCTGGCATTGGTTTCACTGACCAAGATTATATCGATGCTGGTGCAGCAATCGAAAATGATGCAGCTGCAGTTTTTGCAAAAGCAGAAATGATTGTTAAAGTTAAAGAGCCGCTAACGGTTGAACGTGCAATGTTACGCGAAGGTCAAATCTTATTTACTTACCTTCACCTAGCCCCTGATTTAGCGCAAACTCAAGAACTAATCGATTCAAAAGCTATTTGTATCGCTTACGAAACAGTAACCGATCGTAACGGTGGCTTACCGCTACTAGCGCCAATGTCTGAAGTGGCTGGTCGTATGTCTATTCAAGCCGGTGCGCAAGCGTTAGAAAAATCTAATGCAGGCTGTGGCATGTTGCTAGGTGGTGTACCTGGTGTTGAGCCTGCTAAAGTCGTTATTATCGGCGGCGGAATGGTTGGTAACAATGCAGCACAAATGGCGATTGGCCTTGGCGCTGAAGTGACAATTTTAGACCGTAGCATCGATACTCTACGTCGTTTAAACATTCAGTTTGGTAACACGGCTAAAGTGCTTTACTCTACTGCTGACGCACTAGAGCAAGCTGTATTATCTGCTGACCTAGTTATCGGTGGTGTGCTAATTCCAGGTGCTGCGGCTCCTAAGTTAGTGACTAAAGAACACATCAAAAACATGAAGCCTGGTTCTGCTATTGTTGATGTTGCTATTGATCAGGGTGGTTGTATTGAGACTTCTCATGCGACAACTCACCAAGATCCAACGTTCATCGTTGATGAAGTGGTTCACTATTGTGTTGCAAACATGCCAGGCGCAGTACCACGTACGTCGACCTTCGCACTAAACAATGCAACATTGCCATACATTATTAAATTGGCAAACCAAGGCTACAAAGCAGCATTAGCTAACGATCAAGACTTCTTAAACGGTCTTAACGTTATCCACGGCAAAATCACTTGTGAAAGCGTTGCTATTGCACACGGTCTTGAGTTTGTTGCGCCAGAAGTTGCACTACAAGCTTAATAATTATTCTAATTCAGCCTAGCCTAGGCTAGTCTGACAGCTGAATAGTTAAACCAAAGGAAAGCCTCGTGCTTTCCTTTTTTTGCTTTAAATAGTGATGAAATGCACATATTAAAATCAGCTATATAGTATAACGACGTAAAATACTAATTACCTTGTGCTTGTGCCCTGCAATCTTTATATTGTGTAGCAATTATTTCCCCCATTTTTTAGGATCCTTCATGACTGACACCAAACATTGCGAACTATTGATTTTAGGCTCTGGCCCTGCAGGTTACACTGCAGCAGTTTACGCAGCACGTGCTAATTTAAAACCTGTTCTAGTAACAGGTATTCAGCAAGGTGGTCAACTTACAACCACTACCGAAGTAGAGAACTGGCCTGGTGATGCTAACGATCTAACGGGTCCAGCATTAATGGATCGCATGAAAGAGCACGCTGAGAAATTCGATACAGAAATCATTTTCGATCACATTAACAAAGTCGACTTCTCAAAGCGCCCTTTTACCCTGTTTGGTGACACTGCAACCTTTACTGCTGATGCGGTGATCATCTGTACTGGCGCTTCAGCTAAATACCTTGGCCTACCTTCAGAAGAAGAGTTTATGGGCCGTGGTGTCTCTGCTTGTGCAACCTGTGATGGTTTCTTTTATCGCGGTAAAGAAGTAGCCGTGGTTGGTGGTGGTAATACCGCCGTTGAAGAAGCGCTCTACCTAGCTAACATTGCTTCAAAAGTTCACTTGGTGCATCGCCGTGATACTTTCCGTAGCGAGAAAATCTTAATCGATCGCTTAATGGATAAAGTAGCAAACGGTAATATTGAATTGCACGTTAACTCGACACTAGAACAAGTTGTGGGCGATCAAATGGGTGTTACTGGATTAAAGTTGACAGGAACTAACGGCAATAGCGACAGTGAACTAACTGTCGACGGCGTATTTATTGCGATCGGTCACCAGCCAAATACCGGCATATTCGAAGGCCAATTAGACATGGATAATGGTTACCTTAAAATTCAGTCTGGATTAGCAGGAAACGCCACTCAAACGTCAATTCCAGGCGTATTTGCCGCTGGTGATGTCTTTGACCAACATTACCGTCAAGCCATCACATCAGCTGGCAGCGGCTGTATGGCGGCACTGGATGCAGAACGCTTCCTTGATGCCCAGTAACAACACTACATTACTATCGTTAACTTAATGGTAGTAATGCACCAAAGCCCTTAGCGGGGCTTTGGTTATAATACACGATCAATGAACACCCCTGTCTCAAAGTACACCAATCTGAGTCGATCTTTATTTCGATATACTTGATCTTTTTGTAAGGGTAAAATAATCGCTTTTCTGACCCCGCTTGATAAAATCACAATCATTTCTATCAGCTTAACTTGCTGACTAATATCACCCAAATCACGCAGCCTTGCGCGTTTGTTTTTAAGTAAAATAGCATCTAAGACCTGCTTGATATCAACCGCAGAACCTTCACCAAATTGATAACCCAAAACACCGCCGAGCAATGACTCGCCAAACAAACGCCAATTGTGGCGCTGATCACGTCTAAGATCTTGCTCGCTAAGCAATCTGACATTAAACACAGTTGCTGATTCGACCTTACTTATAGTCATTACTTGCTCGGCGAGCACGTGCGGCATAAATACTAAAAATACGGATATTTTTACCAAGCATCTGAAACAGCTCGACCACTTCATTATATTCTCCTTGTCTAAGATCATAACGCTTGATTAATAATCATCAACGATAAATATTATCTTGACTGTTATTATTAATATAAACTGATCTTAAGTGTCCTTATTCATCACAGGCTTATGCCCAAGTTAACTCTATTAGATAATAATAATTTCTCATTTCCATGCCCGAGTATCGCGCTAACAGAGCCCAATGGGCTGTTAGCGGTTGGCGGAGATTTATCGGTCACAAGATTATATAATGCTTACCAACACGGAGTTTTCCCTTGGTATAATGACGACGAACCCATTTTGTGGTGGTCGCCGGACCCTCGTTGCATTATTTTCACTCACAAATTTCATGTCAGCAAGAGCTTTCAACGATTTCTGAAAAAAAAGCATTATAAAATAACAATAAATAATTGCTTTAGCGATGTAATCACCGGCTGCAGACAGCCTCGCTGCTACCAGAAAGAAACATGGATCAATGATGAAATAGCCCAAGGTTACCTTGCGTTACATCAGCAGGGGCACGCACATAGTATTGAAGTCTGGGAGCACGACAGTCTCATTGGCGGCATATATGGCGTAATGACCAACAACGTTTTTTGTGGCGAATCAATGTTTTCTCGTCGTACCAATGCATCCAAAGTTGCTCTATATACCTTAAGTATATTCCTAGCTGAGCATGGAATAAAGATTATCGATTGCCAAATTCCCAATGATCATCTACTTTCTTTGGGGGCGACTACGGTAGCGCGAACCGATTTTTTAAGATTGCTCAAACACCCGCCAGAGAGTAAATTAGATCCTATAGACTGGCAACCACGCCAACTCTATTATTAAACAAGTGTACAATCGGAATAAAATGACCAAAGTAACTCATGTGCCGCTGGCGATTACTGAAAAATTTAGCTGTAGTTACTTGCCAGACAAAACTGAACAACTTATTTTTGTGCAGCCACCATTGCAACTAACCGATGAGGCCTATGAAACATTAATGGCGCAAGGTTTTCGCCGCAGTGCTGATGATGTCTATCGCCCCCACTGTCCACAGTGCAATGACTGCCAAAGCCTAAGAATTAATGTAAGCGATTTTATACCTTCGAAAAGCCAGCGCCGTTTATTAGCAAAAAATAAACAGCTCGTGATGAAGGTAACTCAACAAATAAAACCCAGTTATTACCCACTCTACCAAAAGTACATTAGCGTGCGTCATTGCGATGGTAGCATGTATCCGCCCAATGAAGATCAGTTGAAAAGCTTTACCCAGTCCAAGTGGTCTAACATCGAGTTTATCGAGCTTTATCACCAGCAGCAATTAATATCGGTGGCGATAGTCGATCGCACACCAAATGCATTGTCCGCTGTTTACACTTTTTTTGACCCACAATTCGCTAAGCTATCACTTGGCAGTTATAATATTTTGCAGCAAATAGAGTATGCGGCACAAAACAATATCAAATTCGTCTATTTGGGTTATTTTATCGACGCATGCGATAGTATGAAATACAAACAGAAATATCTCCCAAACCAACGATATATTGACGATAGTTGGATTATATTCAAAAAATGACGCTCAATCCTTTACACGGCTGCCGTTTTGCGTCATTATTTGCGCCCATAAATTACCGCATTATTCGCTCAATTTTTGGACGAAACAGCATCAATCGACAGGAACAAGTCTTAATGGCTAAAGAAGACAATATTGAAATGCAAGGCACTGTGCTAGATACCTTACCTAACACAATGTTCCGAGTAGAACTTGAGAATGGCCATGTAGTCACAGCGCACATTTCAGGCAAAATGCGTAAAAATTATATCCGAATTCTTACCGGTGACAAAGTAACCGTGCAGTTAACACCTTACGATCTAAGTAAAGGTCGCATCGTATTCCGTGCGCGTTAATCGCTCTTTTCTATTAAGTAGTTTTTCTCAATAGAAAACAAAAAAACCCATCATATGATGGGTTTTTTTATGACCGAATTAAAGGTTAATTGATATCTTCGGTTAAATTCAATGGAATATATTTAAAGGTTAACTTGTCATTGCTGATAGCAACCTCAACCGAACCACCATTAGCGAGTTGACCAAAGAGTAATTCGTTAGCCATTGGCTTTTTAAGCTTCTCTTGAATCAAACGAGCCATCGGACGTGCGCCCATTGCCTTGTCGTAGCCATTCTCGACCAACCAAGCTCTCGCCTGGGCTGAGACATCAAGTGCAACATGTTTAGCATCTAGTTGGGCTTGTACTTCAACAATAAACTTATCAACAACCTGTTCAATCACAACATGGTCTAAGTGGTTAAACCAGACGATAGAATCAAGTCTATTTCTAAATTCAGGCGTGAACTCTTTATTAATGTCTTGCATCGCATCACTTGAGTTATCCTGCACCTTAAAGCCCATCGTTTGACGCGCCGTCTGACCAACACCAGCATTAGTCGTCATCACTAAAATAATGTTCCTAAAATCAGCTTTACGGCCATTATTGTCGGTTAAGCTACCGTGATCCATAACTTGTAGTAACAGGTTGTATACATCGCTGTGAGCTTTCTCTATCTCATCAAGCAATACCACACTGTGTGGCTGCTTACGCACGGCGTCTGTTAACAAGCCTCCTTGATCATAACCAACATAACCTGGAGGAGCACCAATCAATCGGCTAACAGTGTGACTTTCCATGTACTCAGACATATCAAAGCGAATTAATTCAACCCCAAGGCTGATTGCTAATTGCTTACATATCTCTGTTTTACCAACCCCGGTTGGACCCGCAAACAAAAATGAACCAATTGGTTTGTCTTCATTACCTAAACCAGAACGCGACAATCTAATCGCCGACGTTAATTTATCAATCGCTGGATCTTGTCCAAATACCACAAGTTTCAGATTCCGATCTAAATTCTCAAGTAATTTAATATCAGAAGAAGAAACAGACTGCTCGGGAATTCGCGCCATTTTGGCAATAATCTCTTCGATTTGTGCCACGTCAATAATAGGATCTCGATCGGCATTGCCTTTCATTGCTAAACGCGCACCCGCTTCATCAATAACATCAATCGCTTTATCAGGTAAAAAACGTTCAAGGATATATTTAGCAGACAATTTAGCAGCAGCACGCATTGCAGCTTTGGTATAGGTAACGTTATGATGCATTTCATAGCTTTTCTTAAGCCCCATTAAAATCTCGGTGGTTTCTTCAACCGATGGCTCGACCACATCAATTTTTTGAAAGCGGCGTGCTAGTGCCCGATCTTTTTCAAATACACCTGAAAACTCTTGATAAGTTGTTGAACCAATACAGCGTAACTTGCCATTGGATAACAATGGTTTAAGTAAATTAGACGCATCCATCATGCCACCAGAAGCAGCACCAGCCCCGATAATGGTATGAATTTCATCAATAAATAAAATTGAATCAGCCTGAGCTTCGAAATCTTTTAAAACCGCTTTAAAGCGTTTCTCAAAATCACCACGGTATTTCGTCCCAGCAAGAATAGCGCCCATATCGAGCGAATAAATCACATGCCCTGCAATAATATCAGGCACTTCGTCTTTGATGATTCGATAGGCTAATCCCTCAGCAATAGCGGTTTTACCAACCCCTGCTTCACCGACTAATAACGGATTATTCTTGCGTCGACGTGACAACACCTGAATGGTTCGTTCAACTTCGTTATGGCGACCAATTAGCGGGTCAATCAAGCCCTGACTAGCAAGCTCATTAAGGTTGGTCGCATATTTGGTCAACGCATCTTTATTTTTTTGTTCTTCAGGTGACTCTAGCTGTTCTTGATCCGTAGTGTCGTGGATCTGTTCGCCATCTTTGCTAATACCATGCGACACAAAATTGACAATATCTAAACGCGAAATGTCCGATTTTTTCAGTAAGTACGACGCTTGTGATTCTTGCTCGCTAAAAATAGCAACCAAGACATTAGCGCCTGTTACTTCGCTATTACCAGACGACTGAACGTGGAACACTGCGCGCTGTAATACCCGCTGAAAACCTAGAGTAGGCTGAGTTTCTCGCTCATTATCACTTTCACCGATCAATGGTGTCGTTTCTTCAATGAAACAATTAATTTCTTTTTGTAGTGAGTCGATATCAGCTCCGCAAGCTAATAAAGCCTCTTTGGCTGAGTCGTTTTCTGTTAAAGCAAGTAACAGATGCTCAACCGTCATAAATTCGTGGCGTTTTGAACGGGCATCGCGAAATGCACTGTTTAACGTCAGTTCCAGTGACTTATTTAGCATGGGCATGTCTCCTTAAAATATTGACTAGTTCACTAATTCAAACTTCTTCCATAGTGCACAATAATGGATGTTCATTCTCACGTGCACATTGACACACTTGTTCAACTTTTGTTTCAGCTATATCTGCGCTATAAATACCGCAAGTTGCCTGACCATCTTGATGAACAGCCATCATTATTTGAAAAGCAGCTTCTTCGTTTTTACCAAAAAACACGCGCAATACTTCGGTTACAAAATCCATTGGTGTGTAATCATCATTAATTAATATAACTTTATATAACGATGGTGGCTTAGTTGCCAGCTCTTGAGTGTCTTTCTCAAGCACCAAATCAAAATCACTTGACTCACCCATAATTTAATTTTAGTCCTTATTTTAATTTGTGGAACAAAATACCAACAATAATACTAATAAAATACGATTAACGCTTGACTGTTTAATCGTTTTGTTTAAATATTTTAATATTAATTTCGTATAAATTCACTAAACAAATCGTTTTTATACAAATTAAAAGTACGAATTCAGTTTGGATGAATCGAGTCAATACAAGGAATTTAGGAATGGCTACAGGTACCGTTAAATGGTTTAATAATGCAAAAGGCTTTGGTTTTATTTGTCCCGATAATGGCGGCGAGGATGTGTTTGCGCACTATTCAGTCATTGAAATGGATGGCTACCGCACCTTAAAGGCAGGCCAAGAAGTTCAGTACGAATTGCAAAGTGGCCCCAAGGGTGCTCATGCAGAAAAAATCAGCCCGGTTAACTAAGACTAAAGAACTATTAAGAAGTGATAACGGCTGCAACCTTATAAATTAACAATGTGTTAATACCAAGTTGACGTTGGTAAAAGCATTGTCTAATGATTCAAACACTAAGTCTTTGAATTTGTGATTAGTAACGCGAGCCGTTTTTGCTCTAACTTATTAGATGGGTCAGTCGACTTAGTTATATGCAATAGTAGCTAAGTTGATGATGCCATGATCTGCGCTATTTCTGATATAATCTATGCATTAAAGCTAATGAACGGATCACCATTGGGTAATTTTTTCCTTTGTGATTAATAAATAGAGAATATCTACCACTATGCGCAGTAAGTTTTTATCAAAACCGACCGAACAAAAAAAATCACTGATTAAACGTCGAGCGACCCCCAAAGACCATCTAAATAAACCCAAAACAGGTCCAACTCGGGTCATATTATTTAATAAACCCTTTGATGTTCTTAGCCAATTTACCGATGGTCAAGGTCGACAGACCTTAGCAGACTATGTCGATCAAAAAGACGTTTATGCCGCCGGACGGCTCGATCGTGACAGTGAAGGTTTATTACTGTTAACCAATAATGGTAAATTACAGGCTAGGTTAACCCAACCGAAAGAAAAAACGGCGAAGACCTACTGGGCTCAAGTTGAAGGGATCCCGTCCGATGATGCCATTAAACAACTGTGCCAAGGTGTCACATTAAAAGATGGCATGACCCAGCCTGCTGAAATCAGAATAATAGCGCCGCCCACTAATCTATGGCCGCGTAACCCTCCGATCCGCGAGCGGAAAAACATTGCAACCAGTTGGTTAGAAATAACGATAACAGAAGGCCGAAATCGCCAGGTTCGACGCATGACAGCTCATATCGGCCATCCAACTTTGCGACTTATTCGCTACCGCATTGGCAACTGGACCATTGATGGTCTCGATAATGGCAAATATCGCGAAGTATAAATGACGCTTTACCTCGTCCCTCCTCGATAAAAATAGTTAAACTGTCGTTGTAATGTTGCTACCACATTATCGACCTTTGTGTTAAAATTTGCGCCCGAAAAATATCATTACTGCGTGACGTTGATCACGGTTTCATAATCGTGAAATACAATGCCGCAGAATTAAGTCATTACAAGGTCAAAAATGTTAGACACGGCAAGCAAAAAAGTTATCGTTGGTATCTCTGGTGGGGTTGATTCGTCTGTTTCAGCTTACTTACTTAAACAGCAAGGCTATCAGGTTGAAGGGCTGTTTATGAAAAATTGGGAAGAAGACGATACCGATGAATATTGTTCTGCTGCCCAAGATTTAGCTGACGCACAAGCAGTATGCGACAAGTTAGGCATAAAACTTCACAGCATTAACTTTGCTGCGGAGTATTGGGACAACGTTTTTGAGTATTTCCTCGAAGAATATAAAGCTGGCCGTACGCCTAATCCTGACATTATTTGTAATAAAGAAATAAAGTTTAAAGCATTTCTTGAATTTGCGGCCGAAAATTTAGGCGCCGATTACATTGCTACCGGCCATTATGTTCGTCGCCGTCAAATCGATGGCAAGTGGCAACTATTACGTGGCCTCGATGATAATAAAGACCAAAGTTACTTTTTATATACCTTAGGTGAAGAGCACGTCGCACAAACCTTATTTCCGGTCGGTGAATTAGAAAAGCCAGAGGTGCGTAAAATTGCACTAGAGCAAGGTTTGATTACCCATAACAAAAAAGATTCAACCGGCATTTGTTTCATTGGTGAACGCAAATTTAAAGATTTCTTGTCTAAGTATTTACCGGCTCAGCCGGGTGTCATTGAAACCTGTGAAGGTGAAGCCGTCGGTCAGCACGAAGGCCTGATGTACCACACGCTAGGGCAACGTAAAGGTCTGCATATCGGTGGACTGAGCAAGCATGGTGATGCACCTTGGTATGTGGTCGAAAAAGATATGTTACGTAATGTCTTAATAGTCGGCCAAGGCGCAGATCATCCTCGGTTATTTTCTAATGGCCTACTTGCTAGTCAATTGCATTGGACCGATCGTGTTGGTCCGCAACAAGTGACTAAGTTAACGGTAAAAACCCGCTATCGCCAACAAGATATCCCTTGTACGTTATATCCAGCGGGCCCCGATCAAATCCGAATTATTTTCGACCAACCGCAAAGTTCGGTTACCCCAGGACAATCAGCAGTATTTTATCTCAATGAAGTCTGCCTCGGCGGCGCAATTATTGACGAAATTATTCGCGACTAAAGGCTCAGGAAAAATAATGACTAATCATAAGAATAATCAAGTATTAGCCTTTGCGGCAATGTGCCAATGTGCCCAGCTGGTCCATAATCTGGCTCGTACTGGCACGATTGACAATCAGCAATGGCAAGTCTGTATTAATAGCCTATTAATTACCGATCCGGACAATGCGCAAGATATTTATCCGAATAGCTCTGATTTATTTTTAGGTTATAAAACCATGATTGAACAGCTCTCAGATAGCGGTAACAATCGTAATATTGAGATCACAAAATATATCGCGGGTTTAATCGCACTTGAACGTAAGTTGATGAAGTCTCAACGTTCATTGGCATCAATGGGTCAGCGGGTTGATCAGGTTAAACGTCAACTACATCATTTCACAATTGACGATCCGGCGGTTATTGCTAATTTGGCCAGTATTTACAGTGATATTATTAGCCCATTGGGCTCTAAAATTAAAATCACCGGAACTCCGGCACAGTTACAGCAAAAGTTAGTTCAAGAAAAGATAAGAGCCTTACTGCTTGCTGGCGTTCGTGCAGCAGTATTATGGCGTCAAGTTGGCGGTAAACGTCGCCATTTGTTACTGGCCCGAAAAGAGCTAATACAAAATGCACAACGACAACTGAGTCGAATTTAAACTCGTGCTAATCACGCATTATCTGGCAACTGTTCATTTATTTCATCCAAGTACAGTTGCTTTAATTTTAGATGTTATTGAGGATTAACCCATGGAACTTTCTGCATTAACCGCAGTATCTCCAATTGATGGTCGTTACGGTAGTAAAACAAGCGAGCTTCGCACTATTTTTAGTGAATTTGGTCTGACCAAATATCGTGTTGAAGTTGAAGTTCGCTGGTTACAAAAATTAAGCGCAACCCCTGCAATCGTTGAAGTGCCACTTTTTAGTGCCGAAGCTAATGCTGTGCTTGATGGCATTGTTGCCAATTTTAGCGAAGAACATGCCGCTCGAGTAAAAGAGATTGAGCGCACCACCAACCACGATGTAAAAGCGGTTGAGTATTTTCTAAAAGAACAAGTAGCCAGCAATCCAGAACTGCATGCGGTTAATGAGTTTATTCATTTTGCTTGTACCTCAGAAGACATCAATAACCTGTCTCACGCGTTAATGTTACGTGCTGGCATTAAGGACGTATTTAATCCTTATGCTCAGGAATTGCTTGATACCATCAAAGCGCACGCTATTGATTACAAAGCGATACCTTTATTATCGCGTACTCACGGTCAGCCGGCTTCGCCATCGACCATGGGTAAAGAGTTTGCTAACGTCTATATCCGTTTATTACGCCAGTTTGATCAAGTTCAGAAAATTGAGTTTTTAGGTAAAGTAAATGGCGCTGTAGGTAATTACAATGCTCACCTTAGCGCATACCCAGAAGTTGACTGGCATCAATTTGCCAATGAATTTGTGACTTCACTTGGCCTGACTTGGAATCCGTACACGACCCAGATTGAGCCGCATGATTATATTGCTGAATTATTTGACGTTATTGCACGATTTAATACCATATTACTAGATTTCGATCGTGATATATGGGGTTACATTTGTCTGGGTCATTTCAAACAGAAGACTATTGCTGGTGAAATTGGCTCGTCAACGATGCCACACAAAGTCAATCCAATTGATTTTGAAAATTCAGAAGGCAACTTAGGCCTTGGCAACGCGATCATGAATCACCTAAGTCAGAAGCTACCGGTTTCTCGCTGGCAGCGTGATTTAACTGATTCAACCGTATTGCGTAATCTTGGTGTTGGTTTAGCCCATGCTATTATTGCTTACCAATCAACCCTAAAAGGGCTGAGCAAGCTTGAGATTAACGAAAAAGCCTTGCGTGCTGACTTAGACAACAACTGGGAAGTGCTGGCTGAACCAGTACAAACAGTGATGCGACGTTATGCAGTTGAAAAACCGTATGAAAAGCTAAAAGAACTCACACGTGGCAAGCGCATCAACAGCGAAGATTTAGCGTTGTTTATCGCTGCACTAGAGATCCCGCAAAGTGCAAAAGATCAGCTAACAGCGATGACCCCTGCCAACTATATTGGCCGTGCTATCGCTTTTGTTGACGATTTAGCATAGATTAAGCTCATAGGCGTCACGATGGCGCAAGTTGAGAAATAGCAAAGGCAATGGCAACCCCATTGCCTTTTTGTTTGCCAGGAAATAAGCATGAACACAATAAATTTAAATGATCTTTCACCGCAAGAGTTTTTAAGCCAGTACTGGCAAAAAAAACCCTTACTGATCCGTAATGCCATCAACGATTTTCAAGATCCGATCAGCCCTGACGAACTGGCAGGCCTCGCCATGGAAGAACAAATTGAGTCGCGTTTAGTCTGGCAAAAAGACGGGAAATGGCAAGCAGAACATGGCCCTTTCGAAGATTATGGCCATTTAGGTGATAAGGACTGGTCGCTACTAATCCAAGGGACCGACCATTTTGATCGTGACGTAGCAGAACTGATCCGCCCTTTTCGTTTTATGCCCAATTGGCGTATCGATGATGTGATGGTGAGTTTTGCCACGCCAGGCGGCGGGGTCGGCCCTCACGTCGATAACTACGATGTCTTCATTATTCAAGGCAGTGGTAAACGCCACTGGCAAGTTGGTAGTAATGAACAATTAACCGAAGTGGTTGCCCATCAAGCCTTATTGCATGTCGAAGCTTTTGACGCAATTATTGATGTTGAATTATTACCTGGCGATATGTTGTACATTCCACCAGGATTCCCTCATCAGGGCGTCGCGCTTGAACCATCAATGAGCTTTTCAGTCGGCTTTAGAACCACCTCTAAAGCGCACCTATTTAGCGCCTTAGCTGACCATGTCATCGACAATCAACTGCACACTGATATGGTGATTGATCCTGAACGCCAAGTGACTAATTCACCAGGTTTGATCGACAAGCAAGACTTTGAAAAACTCAAGCAGGCGCTGCTTGAGGTAATTAACGACGATGATAAACTGAGTGATTTCTTTGGCAGCCATCTGTCCCAAGCCAAACATGAGCTTGATATTGACGAACCTGAAACCGATTATCAGGCGCAGGACGTGCGTGAAGGCTTGAATCAAGGGCAACAACTGATCCGGATTGGCGGCTTACGTTCAGTCTATTTCGATAATCAGAAAAGTGCTGGTACCATTTATATCAACGGCGAAGCGTTTTCAGCAGATATCGAACTTGCAGACGCAATTAAATTGTTTGCCGATCACACCGAGTTATCACCCGAACAATTGTCGCCATGGTTAGGTAATGAGCAACTTTTTGAATTTATTTGCCAACTACTTAACAGTGGATACTGGTATCTTGACTAATAACTAATCTAATCTGTCCGGGGTAAGTTCAGGCTTAACCCGGCTTTGTCACTGCCTTTCCCTTGCTATAAATTTTTCTTTACACTATAAACATATATATATTGCGCTAAACATAGCACTGAAAATAGCCAAGTGTTATGTTGCTCGCAATAAACAACTGGCTCGGCTATAACATTCAATATTCGAGCACATCTCTGGAGTACCCCATGGCATTTTTCGACCTTCCATCATTTGACAATCACGAGCAGGTATCATTTTTTACCGATGAAGCAACTGGACTAAAATCTATTGTTGCCATCCATGATACGACTCTAGGGCCCGCCGTTGGTGGTTGTCGAATGTGGGATTATGCATCAGATCAAGAAGCCTTGATCGATGTTTTACGCTTAGCACGTGGCATGACCTATAAAAATGCAATTGCTGGGCTAAAAATGGGCGGTGGCAAATCAATTATCATTGGTGATGCAAAAACCCAAAAAACCCCAGAATTGTTTCGAGCCTTTGGCCGCGCAATTCATACCCTAGGTGGTCGTTACTACAGTGCTGAAGATGTCGGGGTAACAACCCAAGATATTATGTACGCCAACGAGCAAACCCCTTATATGGCAGGACTTGAAGGTAAAAGTGGCGATCCATCGCCTTTTACTGCGCTAGGAACTTACTTGGGCATAAAAGCCGCGGTAAAATATCAGCTAGGCAAAGATTCGCTGGCAGGCATCAAAGTAGCTATTCAAGGCTTAGGCCATGTTGGTTATTACCTGTGTAAACATTTACACCATGCTGGTGCTAAATTGATCGTCACCGATTTAAATCAACAATCACTGGCTCGCGTTGCAACAGAGTTTAACGCAACCGTGGTTGGACTTAATGAGATATATAGTCAAGATGTCGATGTTTATGCACCTTGTGCCTTAGGCGCGACGGTCAACGATCAAACACTGGGTTTATTTAAAGCCAGTATCATTGCAGGCTGTGCCAACAACCAATTAGCCGAAGCTCGCCATGGTGAAATGTTACGCGCCCAAGGTATTTTGTTTGCACCCGATTATGTTATTAACGCCGGCGGCATTATTAATGTTTCTTTTGATGATGACTACGATAAACAGAAGTCGACCGCTAAAGTTGAAAAAATATACGATACTTTGACCAATATATTTGATCTCGCTAGCAGTCAGGATACTCAAACCGACAAAATTGCTGACCAATTAGCGCGAGATATTATCAGCGCTAAAAAAGTGGAGTTAGCTAAAAATAGCCTGTAATTTATCAAAAATAACTTTTATTATTTAGCGATAAATACAAAAAAAATTGTTAATAATTAAGTAATTCTATATAGTGGGGATTGTTATTTTCCCCAAATAAACTGTGCCGGATTATTTATGACTGATAGCGATAAATTAGATAGCACCCAAACTTTTTTAATCGACACCATGGCCATTTTTGATCATATGGCGACCCCGGTATGGGTTTACGACGTTAGCAATTATCGAATTTGCTGGGCCAACAAAAAAGCGCTCGATTTATGGCACGCAACCAGTAAAACGGCTTTGCTTGAACGCGACTTGGCTGTTGATATTACTGAAGCAACAGACCGTCAATTAAGACAACTATTGCAAGACACCAAAGGGAAAACGTGTTCTCTTTGGTGGACCGTATATCCGCAGAACTTTTCCCAAGAAATTTATATTCGTTATAGCAACCTGCAGCAGTTTGCTGGCAAAGATCTATTATTATGCGAAGGCATCGTCAGCCGCGACGAATTAGAACGCGACACTTCCTTTACGGTTGGCAATAGCATGGCATCTTTATTTAATGCCAGCGGCGAACTAATCAGTTGCAATCAAAAATTCCAAGCCGTTTACGATCAAATTACGATTGATATTCATGAATTAGTTGAAATGAGTAGCGAAGAGTTAGCTGAAAAATTCAGCGGCGCAGCAGAAGTTGAGTTTGAACGTCAGGTTATTCACCTGGGTAAAATTTGTTGGTTTAATTTTACCATTAGGCGCTTATTGCCCGAAAATCATTACCTAGTGATTCAAGATAATATTACTGAGCGTAAAACCCGCGAGCATAAATACCTCCATCTGGCCTATCACGATCAACTAACAGGTTTATTGAACCGCTACGGTCTCGATGAGTATTTAAAGCACCGTTGTTATGCCAAACAACAATTTCATTTGTTTTTAATCAACATCGACGCCTTTAAGCTTATCAATAACAACCTAGGTCACAAGACTGGCGATGCGGTGTTAGTTGCGATTGCTAAGCGTTTATTAAAGCAATTGCCTGAAAGATATCAACTGGCTCGCTTTGGGGGCGATGAGTTTATTATTATTGTGCCTGCAGACCCTGACTCACAATCAATTGAAGCGATTGGCCACTTAATTATTGATACCATTGCGCTGCCGATTATCGAGCTTGACAGTATTCAGCTAACCGCCAGTATTGGCACAGCAACCTTTCCAGATGATGCGCTAGAGCCTGATTCATTAATTATGTATGCAGATACGGCCATGCATAAAGCGAAAGAATTAAGTTCCCGGAGTTTTTGTAGTTTTGCCCGTCAAATGAGCCTTGAAATTCAACGCCGCGCGGTGCTGCAACAAGGCCTAAAACACGCGCTGCTGTTTGAAGAACTCGTGCCACTATTCCAACCCATTGTTGATATGAAGACTAATAAATTAGTCGGCATGGAAGCGCTGCTCAGTTGGCATAGTCCGCAATTAGGTAAGGTATCGCCCCAAGAATTTGTGCCAGAAGCAGAACGCAGCGGCATGATGAACGAAATCGGCCAATGGATTTTGACCAAAGCATGTCAACAATGTTTATTGTGGCATCAAGAATCAGGCGTTGAGCTAAAGTTATCTGTCAATGTTTCGGCCATTCAACTAACCGATAGCTTTATCGATATGCTCGATGACGTATTGATGAGAACAAAGTTTCCACCGCATAAATTAATATTAGAGCTGACCGAGTCAATATTTTTACTCAATATAAATCAAGTGATCAAACGATTGAAAGCAATCAGTGATCGTGGGATCGGGGTGTGTATTGATGATTTTGGAACCGGTTACTCATCACTGTCTTACATTCACAAACTGCCCATAAGTACCATTAAGATAGACCGCTCCTTTATTGCAGACATTGATAGCAGTGATGTGGTGATTGAAGCGACAGTGGCTATGGCCAACAAACTCGGCTTAAACATTGTTGCTGAAGGCATTGAAAGCCAATACCATTTAGAACGCATGATGCGCTACCCTAACTTGCTCGCTCAGGGTTACTATTACAGTCGCCCGGTTAACGCCGCAGATTTCGTAAAATTACCACTGTATACCGAGTTGCTCGCGGCCAAAGCTAAAGGCAACTAAATCAAGCCCAATAGCAGCCAAGCTTACTAGCTGGCTGCTATTACTGAACTTAGAGTGTTCATCCGCGAATTTTATCCCCGTACTAAAGCCCTATTTTTCATTAACAAGTGCCCAATGAAAAGTCCTGCCCTGCTGAGCTTAATACCAGCTCAGTCAACGAGTCAGTTGTGCGCGGTGTCGCTAACTCAACCAGTTGATAATAAACACTACGGGAGATTAAGGCATCAAGACCGCGCCATAAACTAATATATGGGCGTTGAGTTTGGCCTTTAACCACTAGCGGATAGGCCGTGGATAGTGCAACTCGATCGCCAATATTGGACACTAACCAGATAACCTGCTCTGCACTATTGGCCGCTTCAACCTCAAAGTCCGTGATTATAAATGGCGCATCTTCAACCGTTATCAGTAACTTTTCGCTCGGCGTGACCAAATAATAATCTTCGGCTTGTTTAATCAGTATTTTCGCAAATAACACCACTAACTTGTGACGTTTAATCACCTCACCATTGTGTAACCATTGGCCGTTAGCATTAATCACCATGTCCATCGATTGACACAGTTTTGGATGCCACTGCTCTACTGGGTAGGCGTCACCAGACAGCTGATTTAGTGATTGTTCAATGGCGGATAAATCCATCTTCGACTCCTGTTTTGTTAATCATGTAGCAATAAATTATCGCGGATATTTAGCCTTAAGCTATCCGCCAGACTAGGGCAAGCACATTAAAATTTAGCTATCAGGGTTTTCTCTAAAGCTCTCTTACCCTGCCCCATGCTCTTTGCTATTCAAGGGCTTAATCATCGCCGCGAAGGCGAGGTCGATTTACTCGACATTAAATTGTTATTTGTTTATCCAAGCGTTGAGCCAATCGGTGCAGCGCCTCTTTAATCCGTTCAATATCGGTAGTGTATGAGAAGCGTAAATAATGTCCCGACTTGTTGTGACCAAAATCAACGCCAGGAGTAATTAAGATGCCATCTTGTTCAAGCAGTTGCCAACAAAACTGATAGCTGTCCATGGTCATCGCACTGGCATCAACATAAACATAAAAAGCCCCTTGTGGCACCACATCGAGCTTGAATCCTAACTGGGTTAAACCATCAATTAACAAATCACGCCGGGCTTTAAATATCCACCGTCGCTGCTCTAATAGCTCGATAGTTTCTGCTTCAAAAGCAGCTAATGCACCATATTGAGCAATGGTTGGCGGCGAAATGAATAAATTTTGCGCCAAACGTTCTAACGCTGGCACCGCATTAAGTGGCGCGACTATCCAGCCCAAACGCCAGCCGGTCATGCCAAAATATTTTGAAAAGCTGTTAATCACAAAGGCGTCGTCATCGACCGACAAAACACTCGTTGCATCGCCATCATAAGTCAGACCATGATAAATTTCGTCGACCACTAGCTGGCCGCCACGCGCCCGAATGCTCGCAGACAAATCGCTCAATTGTTGTTTAGTCAACATGGTGCCAGTCGGGTTTGCCGGCGATGCCACTAAAGCGCCACAACTTTGCTGATCCCAGTGTTGCTCAATGTGTTGAGCACTGAGCTGAAAATTATCAGCACCGTCCACCGCAATAAGCTTGGCACTCGCTTCAATTAAGCGTAAAAATTGTTTATTACAAGGATAACCGGGATCTGTCATCAACACTTGCTCCCCCGGCTCAGCAATTAATGAAAAGACCAACAATAAAGCCGCCGACGCCCCCGCCGTTACGACAATTCGCTCTGGCGCAATATCAAGCTGATAACGCTGCTGATAAAATTGACTTATCGCCTCTTTAAGCGGCTTTATACCCGTTGATGGCGTATATTTTGTTAAGCCCTGAGCTATCGCCTCGGTTGCTTTGGCACAAATTGCTGGGGGGGTGGCAAAGTCTGGCTCTCCGGCCCCCATCGCTATTACATCTACACCTTGCTCGGTCAACTCACTGGCCCGCGCTAGCAATTCCATGACCTTAAACGAGTCAATGTCTTGCGCTCTTTTACTCCAATTACTCATTTCTTCTCCGATAGCGAAACTTAATAACAATGTTCAACAACTATAGAACCAAATCGGCAACCTACAATCAGGAGAAACCGCTGCGATACATTAACATAAAACTCGCGAAAACAAGACGAAGGGATCACCAGCCAGTGATGGAGTACATACGAATGCTGTGAGTCGTTGTACAGAACTATTTTGGGCTTAGGTATGAAAATAACGCGGCACAACGATTAAGATAAAACTAGCGCAGATGTTTCACAAAGCCGATAATAGAAAAAATTATTTAGAAAGGAACGTTCAATGCGCTTTATCTTAGCTTTACTATTGCCTTGGTTACAATTTTTTACCATAGGTCGCCCAATGGCCGGCATTTTTTGCTTTATCTTACAGCTCACTCTGATCGGTTGGGTACCAGCGGCTATTTGGTCGGTATATGCATTAAGTCAATACAAAACAGATGAAAAAATAGCCGAAGCATTAAAGAAATAAGCCCCAGCTATTAGTCATCATATTTATGCCGTTTTCTGCCCCAGATAGCGGTAATGAAATACTTTAAGCCCTTTATCAGGATCAATTTCTTGAAATACCGCCGGGTTGGCCACTTGCGCGACTAACTCACACTCTGGTGCGTGTTCAGCCATTAAGTCAGCAATAAAATCTCGCCCTAAGTCGGGTGAATTTAAACAAATAAGCAAATCGGCATTGGGCGTCGCCAAATCAGGAATTTTCCGTAATAAACGCGCGTAATCCTTGGCCGCAGTAAAACTACCCCACTGATTAGTTGGCGGATCAAACACAATCGTTTGATAAGGTCCGTAGCGTTTTAGCTTGCCCCAAGATTTAAAAATATCGTGGCGGAAGAACTTAGTTTGAGTTAAATCAAGATCATTAAGCTGATGATTAATCTTGCCTAACTTTAATGCGCCATGGCTCATATCGATATTAATCACCTGCTTCGCGCCAGCGGCTAAAGCTGCTACCGAAAATGAACATGAGTATGAAAACAAATTCAATACGTTACGATCTTTAGCGTGCTGTTCAATCCAGCGTCGGCCATTGGCCATATCAAGAAATAGCCCATTGTTTTGGCCATCAAGTAACTTAACTTGATAACTTAATCCATGCTCAATCACTTGAGCGGCAGGCACTTGCTCGCCACGAACGACCTCAACGGGTGAGCGCTCAAGGTAACGACGTTGAATAAGAATCGGCCCCTGGTGCTCCGGATAGGCCTGACTTAAAGTCGCCAAAATTTGCTGCTCAAACGACGACTCATGCTCACTAAATAAAGTAATAAACAGGCTCGGTGCAAAGTAATCTATCGTCACCTGCTCTAAGCCTGAAAAACACTTACCTCGACCATGAAATAATCGCTGAGTTTCCTCAGACAATTGCACTAATTGTAACTGTGCTAATAACGCTTGCATAAGAGTCTATATATCAATAAAAACGCCATTATAAAGCCAGTACCGCTAAATACCTATTGCTTTTCTTGTTCGGGTTCCTCAACCGTGGGCTCGATATCACCGCCCAACAGTAGGGCCAACCAGCGACTTGAATGACTTGACTCAAGACCAATTTTTACCACCATGGTCAATGGCACTGACAATAACATGCCAACACTGCCTAATAACCAACCCCAGAAGATCAAGGATAAGAAAATCACCAGTGTGGATAATCCCAAGCCTTTGCCTAAAAATCGTGGCTCAATCACATTGCCCATGATCAAGTTAACCAATAAATACAAACCAACTACCGCGCCAGCCCACGCCGAGCCCAGCTGAATTAATGCCAGTAATACCGCTGGCAATGCCGCAATAATAGAGCCGATATTGGGCACATAATTTAATAAAAAAGCCAAAACGCCCCACAGCACCCAATAATCAAGCCCTATCGCCCACAGCGAAAAGCTAATAATACAACCGGTGCCGATACTGACTAATGTTTTTATTGCAATGTATTGATTGACCGAATTTAAAAATTGGTCAATCTGCGCTAAGCGCATTTGAGGATCATCGAGCGCGTAGTGCAACTTACGGGGCATTGAGTCTGATTCAGCTAACATAAAAATCACCGTCAACAAGATCAAGAACAAATTAGCCATTACTCCACTTAAACTATTAAGCAAAGTAGTGGCCATTGTCATCGCGACACTGGGATCGAAATACTCTAATAAAGTAGCGCTATTAACGGGCATGCCCTGACGGGATAAAAAGGCTAACACCCCAGAAAAACGCTCGCTAAGCTGCACTTGAAATTGAGGTAACTGGGCGCTAAAGCCATTAACGGCTTTGCCGACTAATCCTGCGAGCGACATGCCAGCTAGCATCACAAAGGCGATAATTAACCCAATCGCAATGCCTTTAGGAATATGGAATCTCATTAAATATTTTAAAATTGGATTGCAAATGATTGCCAAAAATATTGACAGAAAAAATGGTACTAAAACCAGACTAGCGGCTTTAATACCCGCTAACACAATCACAATGGCCGCCAACAATACTGCTGTTTTTAACGATGACGATAGTTCAAGTTGCTTCACTAAATGATCTCCTAAGCTGTTATAAAAATTAATTTACCCAGTTTTAGTTGCAATAACAATAATAAACAGCGTTTAATAAACTTTACTCCCAAACCTAGGTAACCCAATGAATAGTGATTTAGCAATAATTAGAATAAAGAACTTACGACTGCGCACCTACATTGGCATTAACGATGATGAAATTGCCAATCGTCAAGATGTCATCATTAATGTGGTCATTCATTACCCCGCCGAAAAAGCCACTAAAACAGATGACATGAGTGATGCATTAAATTATCGCACCATCACTAAAGAAATTATCGCCTTAGTTGAAAACAACCGCTTTGGGCTATTAGAGAAGCTAACTAATGATGTATTAACCATTGCCAGTTGTCATCACTGGGTTACTAACTGCCAAGTAGAAGTAGATAAGCCTCATGCCCTAAGATTTGCCGATTCAGTATCGTTGCAATTGAGTTACCAAAAATCACAAAATTAATTGTCTATCAGCTTGGTGAGCTGCTTGTTGAATCAAATATCTGCACTATACTGAGGATAAGTTAACGAGATTGTTGGTGATTTATCACCAACAGACAATGGACAATTCAACAGGGAATCAGAGTTAATTCAATGGTAAATTCACCGCTATTATTTTTATGTCATCGCATCCCTTTCCCGCCTAATAAGGGGGATAAAATAGCGACTTTCAATTTATTAAAATATTTGTCAAAACGTTATCAAGTTCATCTAGGTTATTTTATCGATGATGACCACGACATTCAATACATCGAAAAATTACGTCCCTATTGTGTCTCTTCTTTCGATCTTAATATTTGCGATAAACGACAAGCTGTCAGTGGTGTTAATGCATTACTTTCTAACAGCAGCATTTCAACCAGCCATTATCGCTCTACTGCCTTCCAAAATTGGGTAGATCGTACGATTGCTCAATTTAAGATCAACAAGCTCTATGTTTACTCGTCAGCAATGGCGCAGTTTATTGACCATGCGCGCTATCAGAAAAAAACGCGGATCCTCAATATGACCGATATCGATTCCGACAAGTGGCGTCAATACGCGCAATCGAAACCTTGGTATACCAAATGGATTTACGCGCGAGAACATCGTCAGCTAGGGAAATATGAACAACAGGTATTGCAAAATTTTAATGCGGTAACCTTGGTCACTGAGCAAGAAGCTGAGTTATTTTGCCAAATGTCACCGCCGCTCATGAACAATAAAATTCATACCTTAACCAACGGCGTCGACACCGACTACTTTAGCCCCAATGCTGACTTTGAACAGCTAATCGCAAGTGAAGCACCAATATTGTGTTTCACTGGTGCGATGGACTATTGGGCTAATGTCGACGCGATGTTATGGTTCTGTGACCATATTTGGCCACAAATTCTCAAGCAGCATCCACAATGTCAGCTCTATATAGTAGGCGGTAACCCCACGGCCAAAGTAATGGCATTAGCACAGCGCCAAGGCGTAACCGTGACAGGTCGCGTACCCGATGTTAGGCCTTATCTTGAAGTTTGTCAGTTAGTGGTGGCGCCGATGCGGATTGCACGTGGAGTCCAAAATAAGGTGTTAGAAGCCATGGCAATGGCCAAACCGGTGGTGATGACCTCGATGGCTCAGGAAGGGATAAAAATAAATCAACAACAAGCAGGATTAGTCATTGATGAGCCAATGCAAATGGCCCAATCGATCAATAAGTTATTAAGTGGCCCCAGCGCTTGTTATCAACACAACCGCCAATGGATCCTAAACCACTACAGCTGGGATGGCGCATTAAAAACGCTGCCATCACTGATTGATGCTCACTACTCATAATTTTAGGAATCGATAGCAACGATGAAAATTCTTCATATTTTCGATCACTCCATCCCGCTTCATAGTGGTTATACCTTCCGTAGCCGAGCTATCTTATTGTGTCAACAAAAGCTAGGGTTTGATACTAGCCATGTCACAGGCTCTAAACAGGGTGATGTATCGGCTAATAAAGAACAATTTGATAACCTCGATTTTTATCGGACTCAACCCATTGCTGGCTTGCTGGCACGCATTCCAGTCATCAATCAATTGGCTATCGTCTTTAAATTGGCACAACGTATTATTGAGGTTGCAGCGATTGAACAACCCAATGTCTTACATGCCCACAGCCCAGCGCTAAACGGACTGGCGGCTTTAATTGCCTCGCGCAAACTTAAACTACCGGTAGTTTATGAAATACGCGCATTTTGGGAAGATGCAGCGGTCGATCATGGCAATTGCAAAGAAGGTGATTTACGTTACAAACTGTCACATTGGCTCGAAACCTATGTCGTAAAGCGAGTAGATGCGGTCACTACTATTTGTCAGGGCTTACGCGCTGATTTAATGGCCAGAGGCATTAACGCCGAAAAAATAACCATCATTCCCAATGCTGTTAATATTGAATCATTTGCTCAATTAGAGCAGCGCTGCCCGAGTTTATCGTCACAGTTACCACTTGAACATTCTTTTGTGATTGGTTTTGCGGGTTCATTTTACCAATACGAAGGGCTAGATATTTTAATCAAAGCATTAGCAATTACCAAAACAATGAAGCTTGATATTAAGTTGCTATTGGTTGGTGGCGGCAATCAGCTTGGGCAGCTAACCCAATTGATAAGCGAACTAGATTTAACCGAGCAAGTGATTTTAACGGGCCGAGTTGCCCACGAAAAGGTCAAAGACTATTACAGCTTAATGGACGTGACTGTGTTGCCTCGAAAATCGATGCGACTAACAGAATTAGTCACACCATTAAAACCATTGGAAGCGATGGCACTAGGGATCCCCGTGCTAGCATCAGACATCGGCGGTCACCGCGAGCTAATCACTCACAACGAAACAGGTTTACTGTTTAAAGCGGATGATGCCCAGGCCTTAGCTGACACTATTGCGTCGTTAATTGCTAATCAACACAATGTCGCAAACCTGATTACCAATGGCCGACATTATGTCGAACATACCCGTAACTGGGACGTATCAACGGCCAATTACCCAAGGGTATATCAATACGCTATCGACAATCGCTAAACAGGTAGAATTACTTAGCCAAAAATCTTGCGTAATAACGAGATAACATCATCAATTTTTTTACCTGACTCAACCTGTGCCACTATCGAATCACGTTGTGCCACAATAAAGTCGGGCATTTCTTCGGTGCTAAGCACTCGATCAACTAACGCTGCTGCAGACTCTTTTGAACGCTTACTATTACCAGTAGATTTAGCTCGGCTAGGCTTTTTTAATAACTTAAGATAATTAGATTTTTCAGGAGTAGTCTCATCACCGTAGAGCAAGATGTCGAGTAAGATTGCCCGGTTTTTCCATAAGAACAATTCATCTTCAGCTTCAGGTGCTGCACTGTCCCACCAACCCATAGCTCGCACAGTACCAATCAGTTCAGACCAATAGCCGGCAAAGTTAGTAGTGGTTAATCGCTTAATACCTAAGCCTTGACATAAATGATCAAGTTTAGTGGTCGTTACAGCGACAAATTGATCTGGACGGCGCATTGCCAATAAGCGTGAAGCTGGACCTAAAGTCGCTTTTGCATCGATTGCAGTGAACGCTTGGCAAAAATCGTTAATAAATGCTTGGTAATGGCTATGATTAACTTCTCCAGTTAATGGAATGTGAGCTAATGCCATATCGAATGCTTCAGGGCTATTATCTAAGATTGTGTGAAAGGCCTTATTGGTCTTGGTGCTACCAAACCACTCACAGTCAAAATTAAACACTAAAGGATCGTGAGTCGCCGTGTGCTTGCCTGCAATCACCCGGCGGTCTTCATCAATCATCCCCGCTAAATCATTGCTCGTTAGCGTAGCAACGTAATCCAATAATAAACGGCGCTCATCTAATGCGTGCACTTGAGCTTGCTTGGTTAAAAAGTCCGCATAAAAAGACCACGGGGCAATTTTAGCCATTCGCAACTGGCTAATGCTAATACCGCCAATTAACAACTCAGTTAATTTTTTTAATGGCTTGTGCTGCTCCTCATCAAGCAAGTCACGATTAATACGATGGCGGCAAACATCAATTAGTTCGCGGCACCATCCATTAAAGTCTTTGGGGTGATTGGTCACCTTAACAGCTAATAAATTTAAACTCAGTAAACCCGCTTGTTTAAGCGCATTCTGATAGACGATTGATTCATTGGTAGACAATGACATTTTTGACGGGGAAATTAATAAATTTTTCACAGAAAACTCAGGCTCCAGACACAAAGACTATAGGTAAAACAACAAGCCTTAGATCATACTTCTTTTTGCTCTAGAAACAATTGTAAAAAGCAATATTAGTGAGATAAAACTCATAATATTAGATTTTATTGCGACCTTTGACTCAAGCAGCACCGATTATTAGAAGGATAGGCCCAGAATCATCCGAAAAAACTAAGTTAAATCGTAAGATTTTGCGATATTAGCCGAGTTAAAAACGACTAAGACTACTTATTCAGCAACTAAGCTTTTCATGAAAATAAGGAAATGGTTACAAATAACACTGAAAATTAAAACATAAGCAACCGCGTCAATGCAAAAACAAAGCCAACAAAGAATTTATTTAACGAGCTCATTCAATTGCTTACGTAAGTGGCAGCTAAAAATAACACAATAACAGACTACGACCAATGAATTATTATTCAAATAAAGTGATTAAATATCAACACTTAACGACGTTATAAATTTGTTGCGGTATTAACGAAGAGATGTTAGTTTTGTTGCGTATTTTAAGATTCAAGATAAAAATTAGAACAGGAGTCTAGGCGCATGACGGTAACAACCGCGCTTGAAGTGAAAGATCTACATAAGCATTTTGGCAAACATGAAGTACTTAAAGGTATTTCGTTATCAGCAAATAAAGGCGATGTTGTCTCAATAATTGGTTCATCAGGTTCGGGAAAAAGTACTTTTCTACGTTGTATCAATTTACTCGAAACTCCAACCGCTGGCCAAATTTGGGTCAATGGTGAATTAATCGAGATGAAAAATAACCGGTTAGGCGAAGCTATCCCAGCAAATGATAAACAAATTCATCGAATTCGCTCACGTTTAGCCATGGTATTTCAAGGGTTTAATCTGTGGTCACATATGACCGTGCTTGAAAATATTATCGAAGCTCCGGTTCATGTTTTGGGGATCCCTAAAAAGGAAGCCACCGAAAAAGCGCTGCAACTGCTTAACCGAGTCGGATTATATGAGCGCAAAGATTACTACCCTGGACATTTATCTGGTGGTCAGCAGCAACGCGCCGCAATTGCTCGTGCATTAGCAGTTGATCCCGAGGTAATGTTATTTGACGAACCAACATCGGCATTAGATCCGGAACTCGTTGGGGAAGTACTTGGGGTAATGAAGAGCCTAGCTGAAGAAGGTCGCACCATGTTAGTCGTTACTCACGAGATGGCGTTTGCTCGTGAAGTATCTAATCAGGTGATGTTTTTACACCAAGGCTTAGTTGAAGAGCAGGGGCACCCAGATAAAATCTTTAACAACCCAGAATCGGAACGTTTTAAGCAGTTTATTTCATCGATATATTAATAAAAAACAAAATAATATTTACAACTTGTATTTATATTCTGTACACATAAAAAAAATAGGTAAATAAAATGAAAAAATTATTACTCGCTACCGCTATTATTACCGCCACGTTAACTGGCGCCGTTCAAGCCAAAGAATGGAAACAAATTCGTTTTGGCATTGAAGGAGCTTACCCTCCATTTAGCCAGACTGAGCCAAATGGTGAATTAACTGGCTTTGATGTTGATATTGCTAACGCCCTTTGTGTTGAATTAGCGGTTAAATGTAAGATTGTCGCTCAAGACTGGGATGGTATTATTCCTTCACTGCTAGCACGTAAATACGATGCAATTATCGCCGCAATGTCGATTACTGAAGAGCGTAAGAAGAAAATTGATTTTACTGGTAAATATGCGCTAATCCCAAATAAATATGTTGCGAAAAAAGGGACTGATCTAGCTTTTACCACCGAAGGCCTTAAAGGGGTTAAAATTGGCGTACAGCGCGCAACAACTCACGACAGATACATCGAAGATAACTTCGGTGAGTCAGTAACAATCGTTCGTTATGGCTCTTTCGATGAAGCTTACCTAGACCTTAAAGCGGGCCGTATCGCTACAATCTTAGGTGATGCATCAGCACTTGAAGATGGCCTATTAAATAAAGCAGGTGGTGACGCATTTGAATTCATCGGACCATCTTTAACTGATCCTAAGTGGTTTGGTGATGGTTTTGGTATTGCTTTACGTAAGCAAGATAAAGACTTAACAAGTAAACTTGACGCAGCAATCTTGTCACTTCGTGAAAAGGGTATTTATCAGAAAATCGCCGCTAAGTACTTTAACTACGATGTTTATGGTAAGTAATTGCAAATGAATCATGGATGACACTTCATCCATGATTCAGCTTTCATTTTTACAAAGTTAGTCTAAAATCACTTCTTATACATCTTGTTGTTCTGGAAAAATAATATGTTGGACTTGAAAGGTTACGAGGCCTCAATCCTAAAAGGGGCAATAGTGACTATTGAAGTTGCTTTATTGTCACTGCTATTAGCGATGTTATTAGGCATGCTAGGCGCCCTCGCAAAACTATCACCATACCGCTCGGCAAGAACTATTGCCACAGTGTATACCACGGTCATTAGAGGGATCCCTGATCTCGTTTTAATGATGTTAATCTTTTACGGTGGTCAGATGCTGCTCAATAGTGGTCTATACAGCATCAATGAGTGGGTCAATGAGTGGTTTACATCGCAAGATTCTAGCCATGAATGGACCGCCTATTTACCTGATTACGTTGACGTCAGTCCATTTGTTGCAGGCGTACTGACCATAGGTTTTATCTTTGGTGCTTACATGGCAGAAACATTCCGTGGGGCAATTATGGCCGTCGACCGCGGAGAGTTAGAAGCTGCTAAAGCCTATGGCATGAGCAGTGCTTTAGCCTTTCGCCGAATTTTACTACCGCAAATGGTTCGGCACGCCTTACCAGGGTTTGGTAATAACTGGTTGGTATTACTTAAAACAACGGCACTGGTATCAATAATTGGCTTAGAGGATATGGTACGAGTAGGCGCTATGGCCGCCGGCTCAACTAAAATGCCATTTACTTTTTATATGGCGATTGCCATTATTTTCCTTTTCTTCACATCCGTTTCTACCGGCTTACTTAAGTTAGTTGAACGAAAATATAGTATACATACGAGGTAGATATGGACTTTTCGATCATAGTTGATAGCTTGCCGATTTACCTTGACGGTTTATGGATGACCTTGGCTTTAGTGATGACTTCATTAATCCTTGGTGTTTTTATCGCTATCCCGTTAGCAATCGCACGCAATAGCACAATGCGCCTGTGCAGTGCACCTGCTTGGGCCTTTATTTACTTTTTCCGTGGTACGCCATTGTTAATTCAATTGTATTTAATTTATTACGGTATGGATCAGTTTTTCCCAATTAAAGATACCTTATGGGAAAACGCTTGGTTTTGTGCCATTTTCGCCTTTGTCTTAAATACATCAGCCTATTCAGCCGAAATAATTCGCGGCGCGATCAATGGTCTGCCCCCAGGTGAAGTAGAAGCGGCCAAAGCTTACGGCATGAGCCCTATGACAGCTTACCGCCGGATAATATTACCCAGCGCACTGCGTCGAGCATTACCGGCCTATAGTAACGAAGTTATCTTCATGCTTCATGGTTCGGCCGTTGCGGGCATTATTACCATCATGGATTTAACGGGCGCAGCACGACTTGTTAACTCGCGTTATTATGCCCCTTTTGAATCGTTTTTAACCGCCGGGCTATTCTATATGGGCCTGACGTTTATTATTATTTGGTGTTTCAAGCAAGCTGAAGCTAAGTTCTTAGGATATTTAAAGCCGTTGAGCTAACTATAACTTCATGTGACGACTAAAATAAAACTTTGAAAAGCCTAACTTATCGTTAGGCTTTTTGTTATACCAATCGATAAGTCTTCGGTATAACAACCCTCTTGCACCTGCGCTATCCCGAGTTACACCGACAATCTGACAATAATAAAAGTTATTGCGATTTAAAAGACGATCGGTCTATAATAAAAAATGATTACTTTAATAACAAAACCTCGCAGAGGTCGACCGCCGAAAAATCCACATTCAGCGCACGACGTTAAAGCGGCTTTAATTCGCAGCGGCTTAGAATTATTCACCGAGCAAGGCTTTAGCTCGTCTGGGATAGATCAAATATTAAAAAGAATCGGCGTACCTAAAGGATCGTTTTATCATTATTTCGCCAATAAAGAAGCCTTTGGCCAAGCTGTAATTGATAGCTATGCAAGTTACTTCGCAACCAAACTAGATCACTATTTGTTAGATCAACAAGTCGCGCCTTTGCTGCGCATTTCAAACTTTGTCGCCGATGCTAAATTAGGCATGCAGCGCCATCAATTTAAACGCGGTTGCTTAATTGGCAACCTCGGCCAAGAAGTCAGTGTATTACCGGAAAGTTATCGCGCACAATTAGTCGAGATATTTGTTTCTTGGCAAAAACGGGTAGCACAGTGCCTAAAACTTGCCCAAACACAGGGAGACATTGCACCATCAGTCAATTGCGATTTACTCGCTGAGTTTTTTTGGGTTGGCTGGGAAGGCGCTGTTAGCCGGGCTAAACTAGAGCAAGATAGCCAACCACTCGATAATTATTTTACGTATTTCATGTCAACACTCATAAAATAACATTTTAACCACTAACATTTTAACTACGAATAGACGATCGGTCTAAAATAGGAGTAAGCATGTTTCAAGGTATTTTGATTGAAAAAGATCCCCAAGGGTACCGTTCAACCCTGCAAGCGATTGATGAAGACGTATTATCTGATGGCGATGTTACCGTCAATGTACTCTATAGCAGCTTAAATTATAAAGATGCTTTGGCTATTACGGGCAATGGCCCCGTGGTTAGAAAGTTTCCGATGATCCCTGGCATTGATTTCGTCGGTATTGTCGAGCAAAGCTCCAGCGAGAAATTTAGCCCAGGAGATACAGTATTACTTAATGGTTTCGGCGTGGGCGAAGGCCATACCGGTGGCCTAGCCACTAAAGCGCGAGTTAATAGCCAATGCTTGATCCACTTGCCCGATGGCTTATCGCCACGTCAAACAATGGCCATAGGTACTGCAGGCTATACTGCGATGTTATGCGTGCTAGCACTCGAAAAAAATGGGGTAAAACCGGCGCAAGGTGAAATATTGGTCACAGGGGCTAATGGCGGCGTTGGCAGTTTCGCCATCGCTATTTTAGCCAAACTTGGCTATCGAGTCGTTGCTGCTACTGGTCGGGTCGAACAGGCTGATTACCTAACAAAATTAGGCGCAAATGAAATTATCGACCGTGCGAGCTTATCTGAACCGGGTCGCGCGTTAGCCAAAGAACGCTGGGCAGGCGTCATAGACTCTGTT
The DNA here is from genome assembly GCA_013214945.1 of Gammaproteobacteria bacterium. Classification (NCBI taxonomy): domain Bacteria; kingdom Pseudomonadati; phylum Pseudomonadota; class Gammaproteobacteria; species Gammaproteobacteria bacterium. The sequence goes on along the minus strand of JABSRT010000023.1, from coordinate 2,332 downwards.
GGCAGCCATACTTTAGCTAATGCATGCGCCAGCACGATGTATGGTGGCACTGTCGCCGCCTGCGGATTAGCCCAAGGCATGGACTTTCCCGCTTCTGTCGCCCCTTTTATCTTACGTGGCGTGACATTAGCTGGCATTGATAGTGTAATGCGGCCACTTGGCGATCGAATTGAAGCTTGGCAGCGCTTAAGTCAATTGCTCGCGCCCAGCGTCTATGAAGATATCGCGACCGAAATAACGTTAGATCAAGTTATCACCACTGCTAGCGATTTACTGAGCGGTCAGGTGCAAGGTCGTGTAATTGTTAAGCTAAACCCTGAGCCTTAAGTATGAGTCTTAACGACTCAGGGTAGTAAGACGCTTTATGATGTAAACGCAGTAAAGTTTTGTCGCACTGCTTCGTATGAAATAACAGACACAGAGTTAGCGATATTAAGCGAACGTGCTTGGTTAGCCATCGGGATAGTAATGCACGATGGCTCGCTTTTGGCTAAAACCTCTGCGGGTAAGCCAGAGTCTTCGCGGCCAAAATAAAAATAATCACCGGGGCTAAATTCAACCTCAAAATAATTTTTATTGGCTTTAGTTGTCGCAAAAAAATGGCGCGCTGTGAATGGATTTTCTTGCCAAAAGTGTTCAATATTTTCATATTCACGCACATCTAGTTCAAACCAATAATCGAGTCCGGCTCGTCTCACTTCTTTGGCCGTAATTTCACCAAAGCCATAGGGCTTGATTAAATGCAGCGTACAATCAAGCGCAAAGGCAAGCCGCCCTATCGTTCCGACGTTGCCAGGCATTCTTGGTTCTAATAACACTATATTAAACATTTACTATTTACCATTTTGCACGCCAAGCCATGGCAATTCTTGCCAAAGGTCCCGTGCTTTATCATTTTGAATGAAACAAATTAGGGCGTAATTATAGAAGATAATAACCACCTGACGCAAACCGCTATCATCGTGATGACACGGGCTTTACGACGCCAAGTATCAACAGCTAGTATCGACAACAACAGCGCTTGACATAATATGTCTTATTGCTATGATGCCAAGCTTAAATTTATCTATATTTTAACTTTAGTTGAGTAAGCAATGAAAATATTTTTAACCATGCTGGCGATAATATTTACGCTAGTCGCCACTGTACCAGACGCCCACGCCAAAAAATTTGGTGGTAAACGCTCAATCGGAAAAACCCAACAAACAACAACACAGCAAAAACAAGCAAGCCAACAGGCAACCACACCAGCTAACAAGTCAAATAAAAAAGGCATAATGGGTGGGATCTTAGGTGGACTCTTAGTTGGTGGCCTTATTGCCTCAATGATGGGTGGCGCATTTGAAGGCTTCCAAATGATGGACTTTCTGCTGATTGCAGGCGTCGCCTTTATCTTATTTAAAATATTCCGCAGTATGAGCCAGGCAAAAGCCGGCGCACAAGCACAAGCGCAACCCCAAGCAGCCTATGCAGTGGATCAAGCGCAGTATAAGCAAAATCAAGAACAAGATCAGCAACCTCAAGCAACAGGTCTTGGTGGCGGTTTTTCAGCTCCAGAGAGCCAGGTACCATTTAACTTACCAGCAGACTTTGATCTTAGCTCATTCCTTGAAGGCGCTAGAAGCCATTACAAAACCTTACAACAGGCGTGGAATGACAACGATATTGAAAAAATTCAAGAGTATGTTTCTAATGAATTATACAATGAACTGAGCAAGCAACGCGCAGAGTTAGAGCAACAGCCTAATACTGAAGTGATGTTTCTTGACGCCGAATTAGTTCGCGCTGACAACACCGATAAGTTAGCTGAAATTAGTGTGAAATTCTCTGGCCGCTACCGCGACCTTGGCGAAAACCTTGAAGAAGACATTGCCGAAGTTTGGCATTTAGAACGTCAAGTTAGCCAAGCCGATGCACCATGGCTAATCGTTGGTATTGAGCAGTAATATCATGACTGATGGCGGCCCAATTGTGGCCGCTATTACCTAACCAGCACCATTATCCTTAATTGTACTTTATCCTATCCACAGTTGCTTATACCGCCCCTTACACTTACTCGTTTAATTTCTAAGCTTTTCCGGCATTCAGGTTATTTGGTAAACAACTGCCACCTAATTTCTAAAATCTGCTGCAGAACTAAATCATTGTTCGATCAGATTACGCTTTACTAGATTTATCTACACTAGCTATCCCCCTTGAAAGGATTGGTGATAAAGCAAGCTTGAGCAGATAGATGGGTTTACGGCGACTTACTGTTCTAATACCATATATGGACCCTCTCCTATTGCAAGACAATTTAGATCTTTGAAATAGAGTACATTGCAGCCATATA